>CAZNQI010000034.1:0-12523 GCA_964575375.1 uncultured Faecalibacterium sp. | reverse complement strand
GGTTGTGGCAGCACTGTTGAGGAAACGGTTGAAAAAGATTCTTTAAACCATGCTGTGTCTGAAGATGCAGAATGGACAGTTGCTTTGGATACTACCTGCGCAACAAACGGCAGAATGGAAACTACTTGTGCTTCTTGCGGTAAGACGGTTGCAAAGGTTGTGCCTGCATACGGTCATAACTTCACAGAAGACGGTTGGAAAATTATAAGCGAAGCTACATGTACTGCTGACGGCGCTGCTGCAGGTGTAAGACAGCAATATTGCGATGTTTGCAATAAAACAATAACAGAAACTTATGAGCCGACACATACATACGAAGACAAAGAAAATTGGACCCTTCTTTCCAAAGCTACCTGTAAATCTTATGCATCTTACAGCACTGAATGTACGGTTTGCGGTAATACAACCGTAGTGTACGGCGATGAATATGCACAGCACGTTTTCTCGGGTGAACCTTATTATATTACAGAGCCTACATGCGTTTCAAAGGGTGTTGGTATTGACTCTTGCGATGTTTGCGGAAAAATAGTTGTAGGTATGACAGTAGGAAACGATGTTGATACAACAGATCCTACTGCAGAGCTTAACGAAAAGTACCACACATTCGATTACAGCGATGTCATTAATTCCGGCACTTGCAGCTTCGATTTAGTAAAGTGTACAACCTGTAAGGGTTACATAGAAATGCCTTATGAGGAATATTCAAACCACAATTTCATAACATCAACACATAAAAGCTATGAAGACTACCCGGATGAAATTCTTACAAACGCATCTTGCATTACAGAAGGTATAACCAAGAAATACTGTTTGGACTGCAAGGAATATATTGAAGTTAAATCAGAGAAAAACGATTCTCTTCACAAAATTTCAACGGTTGTTTTGAAGAAAGCGACCTGCACAACGGACGGTCTTCGTATGCAATATTGTGAACTTGACTACGGACACATTTGGTATACGGTAATTCCTGCAACGGGTCATACTTATACAAAAGATTGGGAAATCGTCAAGCATCCTACTTGTCTTGAAGACGGTCTTAAGGTAAATCTTTGTACAACCTGTAAAGTTGAAATCGAAGAGACACTCAAGTACACACAAAGCGATGTTGAGCCTTATGAAAACAAGCATATACATAATTTTGACAATGCAACAGAGGTTGTCTTGAAGAAAGCTACTTGTACTGAAGAGGGTGCCGTTCAGTATTACTGTAACGATTGCCAAAGAACAATAACATTAGTTCTTCCTACTCACTACAGCAGTATTTATGAATATCAAGCTCAAAAGGATGCAACCTGCTGTTTAGAAGGTGCGAAGTATTATATCTGTAAAGAGTGCAGTGAATATATAAACGAGGTTATTCCTGTTGATTTGGAAAACGGCCACGTTTACAGAATTGTTACATCTGCAACGTGCATAGCTGAAGGTAAGGCTGTTTGCCTTAGAAACAGCAGACATACATCTGTATTGGCAATAGACGATACTGCACATAGTATCGGTGAATGGACAGTTACCGACAAACCTGCTTGTGAAGCTGAGGGTACAAAGCAAAGCACCTGCACGCTGTGTTTTGCTACCGTAACAGATACAGTTCCGGCAACGGGTCATACTGCAGGCTCTTGGCGAAAGACACAGGGCTACAACTGTGAAAACGGTGGCACATTAGTTCAATACTGTGTGAATTGTCCTAAACTTCTCGGTGAGAAAAAGGTTGAAGCTACAGCGCATACTTTTACAGGTGAATGGGAATTTATCAGTGGTAGCTGTACAGAAGGCGGCACAATTGCTCAATACTGCACAGTTTGCGGATATGAAGACAAACAGCAAAGTCCTGCAGGTACACACGTTGCCACAGCTATTATACAAAATGTTGCAGCAACCTGCCAAAAGCAAGGATATGACCTTGCAGTTTGTGCTTGTGGTCAAAAACAGGTGAAGATTAATACTACACCAACTGCAGCTCACGCCTGGATTGTTATGGTAAAGGGTGTAGAGGCTACTTGCACCGAAAACGGTGTCGCAGACGAAAGATACTGTATGAACTGTACTACTTTGACAGGCGGCAATGTAATCCCTGCCTTGGGGCATGATTTTGTTGCAGACGAAGAAGGTGGCGAGGCTTGCTCAAGATGCTATATCAGTAAGGTTGGCACAGATGATGCGGGCGATGACATAACCTGTACTTGTATGTGCCATAAGAGCGATTTCTTGACGAAAATTATATTTAAGATTGTTAATTTCTTCAATAAGCTCTTTAAGAAAAACCAGCTTTGCGAGTGTGGGTTTGTAGAGCATTACTAATATTAAATTATAAAAATTTCAGCGACACGGCCATTAAGCTGTGTCGCTGTTTTTTTGCAACTTTAAAAGGGCTTCGGAGCTTTTTGATTTTCACAGTCCCTTTATTTGTTATTTTAACGCTTTTACATATTCCTTAAACATTGTGCCTCTTTGCTGATAGCTTTTAAACATACCCCAAGAAGCACAAGCAGGAGAGAGCAAGCAGCAGTCGCCGTTTAATGCGCTTTCTTTTGCCAAAGCTACAGCCTCTTTCAAATCTTCTGCAAACACATAGTCTTTAAATCCTATTGCATCGCATGAAGCTGCGATTTTCTCTTTCGTTTGTCCGATAAGAATAAGCTTTCTTACCTTGCCGGGGAAGTGGCTTACCCATTCGCTGAAATCTGCATTCTTATCGTAGCCGCCACCTATTAAAACTGTCGTTGACGGCATGGCATCTATTGCTTTTATTGCCGCATCGGTGTTGGTACCCTTTGAATCGTTGTAGTATTTAACACCGTCAACAGTGTCAACATATTCAATTCGGTGTTCAACTGCTCGAAAATCCTTGACTGCTTGCAAAATGGTTTCCATCGGTATGCCGAAGTTTTTTGTCATAGCAACGGCAGCCATAATATTTTCAAAATTATGCGTACCTACAAGATTAGTGTCCGCGTCCTTACAAAATACCGTTGTAGTGCCGTTTTCTGCAATATACACAGTGTTGTCTTTATAGTACAAACCGTCTTCAAGCACTTGAGCAGAAGAAAAGAACACACATTTGCATTTGAGTGTCTTGCCGAACTCACGAAGAACGGCGTCATCGTAATTCAGCACACAAAAATCGTTTTCATCTTGATTTTTTGCTATGGACATTTTAATGTCAGCATAGTTTTCCATTGTCTTATGTCTGTCAAGATGGTCGGGCGTAATGTTTAAAATCGCAGACACCTTAGGCTTAAAGGTTATCATTGTTTCAAGCTGGAATGAGCTGATTTCGGCAACGGTTGCACCGTTTTCCTTTGATGATAAAGCAAGACCAGTGTAAGGTATTTCTATATTGCCCACAAGCAGAGTGTTTTCGTTGTGTCTTTTAACAATTTCATAAACAAGAGATGTTGTGGTAGTTTTTCCGTTGGTACCCGTTATCGCAATTATTTCGCCCTTATCATAAAGGTACGCCAGTTCAATTTCGCTGTAAATCGGAATGTTTTGAGACTTAACCTTAATCATAATATCAGTTTCCAAAGGGACACCGGGGCTTACAACGCAGATGTCGATATCTTTAAGGTGTTGCACATCAACCTCGCCCAAAAGAAACTCAATACCGTCTTTACCGATGGAGGCTTCTGTTGCGTTTTTATCAAGATTGGTGTTGGAATCATAAATAACAAAGTCTTTTCCAAGGTCTTTCAGCATCCTGCCTGCAGCTATGCCACTTCTGCCTGCACCGACGATGAGATATTTTTCATTTTTCATATTGCTCACCTTCTCTTTCATTACAGTATATTATATCACCGTACATTTGTTAAATCAAGGAAAAATATTAATAAACTGTATTGTAATATTACAATAAGTATTGCTCAATAATAAAGTGTCTACTAAAATATTTGAAATTTTAAGGAGAAGCTTATGTCGGGTATAACAATAAAAAATGTAAATAAAGTCTACGAGGACGGCTTTAAGGCTGTTGATGATTTTTCTCTTGGGATAAATGACGGTGAATTTGTGGTGCTTGTGGGACCTTCGGGCTGCGGTAAGTCAACGACACTTCGTATGATTGCGGGGCTTGAGGAAATTACAAGTGGTGAAATTTACATCGGAGATACTCTTGTTAATAATGTGCCGCCGAAGGACAGAGATATTGCAATGGTGTTTCAGTCTTATGCTTTGTATCCCGATAAAACAGTATATAAAAATATTGCGTTTTCGCTTGAAAGAAGAAAGGTTAATAAAAAGGAAATAGAAAACAGGGTGCTTTCTGCGGCGAAAACACTTCACATTGAGCATTTGTTAAAAAGAAAACCAAAGGCTCTTTCGGGAGGTCAAAGACAAAGAGTGGCACTCGGCAGAGCAATAGTAAGAGACAGTGCAGTATTCTTGCTTGATGAGCCTTTGTCTAATCTTGATGCAAAGCTTAGAAGTGAGATGCGAAAGGAGATAATACTTCTTCATAAAAGGCTCGGTACTACCTTTGTGTATGTAACACACGACCAGGTTGAAGCGATGACTATGGGAGACAGAATAGTTGTTATGAACGGTGGGGTTATTATGCAATCGGACACTCCGAAAAATGTTTATAACGCACCTAAAAATTTGTTTGTGGCAACATTCATCGGCAGTGTTCAAATGAATACCTTAAAAGGTAATTTGCAAAAAGACGAGCAAGGCTTTTTTGTGAGCGTAGGAGACAGTAAAATCAGAACTGATAAAGTAAATAATGCTCTTGAGGACAGAATAGGCGATAGTGTTACGGTAGGTATAAGAGCTGAGAATATAATTTTAGATGAAAACGGTGAATTTGAGGGCGATTTAAAGCTTGAAGAAAATCTCGGCAGCGAAAGCTATTTGCATATACTTTTCGAGGAAAATATGTTGACAATCAAATCTCAAGCACTTGAAATCAATTCCGATAAAATAAGATTTTCTGTTTTAAAGGACAAGGTTCATATTTTTGATGAAACAACAGGCGAAAATATTTGTCTCGATGAATAAATATTTTTTCAAAAGTGATGACAAGGAGCTAACTTTATGTTATAATATGATATTGTATAATATTAAATATAAAGGAGCTGATTTGATATGGCTTATGTAAGCGAAAACTTTAAAAAAGTACTTGATACTTTGGGACAAACTGTGGAAGCTTTTGGCTTTTCGCAGTACAGAAATGGCACGGGAGATTTTATTTCAGAGGATGACAACGGCGTTTGGGCAAGATTTTATGGTGAAAAGGGTGTTATTGCGTTAAATCTTTTTGAAGAAAAGATAACTCTTTATACAGGTGATGACGGTGAGAATCCGGAAAATGCTCCTAAGAAGATAGCTGCTTGTCTTTTTGCTTCCGATATGGATGAAAGAGATCTTAAGTATATAGTAAGTGATTTTTCCGAAACTCTTACAAAGCTTTATGAAAAAAAGACTGAAGTTTTAAGAAAGCCACAGCAAAAGGCGAATCATACAGTTTCAAAAGCTGCTGTTAAAAACGGCTCTTTCTACGATCCTAACACTCTTGCAAGCAAGCTTTGTCTTGTATTTCCCGAACTGCGTCCGTATTATAAAGAAAACCTTGCAAAATACGGTGAATTTCTCGGTGAAGAATTCTTCACAAAGTACGGCACAAAGAAAGTTATTGATACCATAAAGGAAAACAATCCTCAAACAATGAAAAAGATGTTCCAGGTTCTCAATGAAATTTACGAGGACGGTACAAACGATACGCAAAGCCTTATCGCTGTTACAATTCTCGGTGAGCTTAACAATGACCAAATTTTACTCTCTTACTGTGTAGATTATATGAGTGAAACAATGGCTCCTCCTGTAATTGAGGTTAACAGGTATCTTGCTTCTATGTCCGGCAAGAAAGCAAAGAAGCAGCTTAAAAACCCACCGATTTATAAGCCGAAGAAGCAAAAGAAGCCAGGTATGTTTGCTCAGGCAATGGCTCAAAGCGGCGGAATACAACAGCCACCGATGTAATAAGGGGTGTTAAGCGTGCTTAATAAAATATTGTCGGCATTTTGGGCAAACACTAAAAAGCAAGATGACAAGAGAATTAAAACCTTGACAATGCCTGAGGGTGTTTGCGAATGTAATAATTTCGAGTATCTTAAAACAAACCATAAGTATCACAAGCTTGACGTGTACTATCCCGAAAATGCTGAAGGTAAGCTTCCCGTTATCGTTGATATTCACGGTGGCGGATGGATGTACGGCGATAAAGAGCTTAATAAGCCGTATTGTCTTGCACTTGCCAAAAAGGGTAATGTTGTGTTCAATATAAGCTATCGTCTTTTTCCTGAGGTTACGGCTGTGGATCAGCTTTGCGATGTTGCGGCGGCTCTTAAGTGGATATATGAGAATATGGATAAATTCCCTTGTGATAAAAGCAGCATTTGCCTTACGGGCGATTCTGCAGGTGGTATGCTGTCGCTTTTTACTGCTATGCTTTCGCAAAGTGAAAAGATGAGAGAAATTTACGGCATCCAAGATTTCAAGCTTAAATTCAATGCCGTGGGTCTTACTTCGCCGATGACATATATGGATGCAGATTTTCCTATTGGTTTTTACACAAAGCATGTGCTTGGTAAGGATTACAAGAAGCAAAGCTGGAGCAAATATCTCAATATCGAAACGATTTTGCCTTTAGGTGAAATGATACCTACCTTTTTGGTTTCTTCAAAGGGCGATACTCTTGCAAGAGAGCAAACCTTGAAAGCGGCAAATGTTTTAAAGCAAAACGGTATTGAGCATCAGCTTTTATATTATGGCGATGACGAGCTCGGAAAAAAATTGCCTCATGTTTTTCCGATTTTGTATCCGGACAGTGAGCAGTCTAACGAAGCTATTGATGCGATGCTGTCTTTCTTTGAAAAGCATAGCTTAAAAGAACAAACAGTATAAATTTAAAACAGCGTTTTTGAACGCTCTTCAGTGTTTGGACGCTGTTGAGGTGAGAAAACGCTATTTTTCCGTAAAGAAAAAAATCGATATATGAAAGGACACGGTAAAATGAAAACACTACTTGAATTGTTTTTGATTTTTGCGAGAATCGGTGGCTTTACCTTCGGTGGCGGTTATGCAATGTTACCGCTTTTACAAAAGGAAGTTGTCGAAAATAAAAAGTGGGCTACACAGCAAGAGCTTATGGATTACTATGCCATAGGACAGTGTACTCCCGGTGTAATTGCCGTTAATACGGCAACCTTTATCGGAAACAAAATTAAAGGCTTACCCGGTGCTGTTTTTGCAACCTTGGGAGTTATTACTCCATCCATTATTATTGTTAGTATCATTGCAGCGTTTATATCAGGCTTTGGCGAAAACGAAATAGTGGCACACGCTTTTTCGGGTATTCGTGCAGCGGTTGTCGCCTTGATACTTACAAGTGTAATAAAGCTTGCGAAAAAAAGCGTAATCGATATTATTACAACGGTAATCTTTGTTGCAGTAACACTTTTGTCCTTCTTTACAGACCTTTCTCCTGTTATATTTGTAGTTGTGGCAGGTGTTACAGGCGTAGTAGTAAAGCTATCAAAAGAAAAAAGTGCAAAGGAGGAAAAGGATAAATGATTTTTATTGAGCTTATTTGGCGCTTCTTCTTTGTGGGTCTTTTTTCAATTGGCGGAGGCCTTGCAACCCTGCCGTTTTTAACGGATATGGGTGAAGCTACAGGCTGGTTTGACAGTATGGATATATCCAATATGGTTGCTATTTCGGAATCGACTCCGGGTCCTCTCGGTATCAATATGGCTACGTATGTCGGCTATCAAATCGGCAGCACTTACGGTGTTGCAGGTGGCTTTTTCGGTAGTATATTAGCTTCCCTTTCTTTAGTTGCACCCTCTGTTATTGTTATTTTAATAATTTGCAAGGTGCTTGATAAATTTAAGGATTCAAAATATGTCCAATATGCTTTTTACGGTCTTCGTGCGGCGAGTGTCGGTCTTATAACCTCTGCACTTTTAGGCGTTGCCAAAATAGCGTTTATTTCAGGAGAAAGTGTATCGTTTGACAACGTACTTTCGTTTGTTGACTACAGAAGCATAATTTTAAGTGTACTTATTTTTATTGTTGTTACAAAGTTTAAAAAACTGCATCCGATAGCAGTGATTTTATTTGCGGCGGTAATCGGTATTGTTTTCAAGATGTAAAAAGGAGTATGGATATGAACAGATGTTGGTTTGACTATAAAACAGTTATCATAACAGGTGCTTCAAGTGGCATCGGCAAGCAGCTGACTGTCAGGTTAATAAAAGAACACGGCTGTAATGTTATTGGTGTTGCAAGAAGTGAAGATAAGCTGAAAGCACTTAAAGACGAGCTACAAAATTTTGATCATAAGTTCAGTTATTATACCTTCGATGTGTCAGCCGAAGAAAACTGGAAGAACTTTGCCGAAAGGCTGAAAAAGGAAAATGTTGCTGTTGATATTGTAATCAACAATGCAGGCATACTTCCGAAGTTCGACAGATTTGAACATTACACTATAAAGCAAATAGAGCAGGCGATGAATATAAACTTTTATTCTTGCGTTTATTCGATGAATGAGTTGTTGCCTATTGTCTTGAAGTCGGATACTCCTGCAATTATCAATATTGCTTCGTCAGCGGCTCTTTGCTCACTTGCAGGTACTTGTGTCTATTCTGCAAGTAAAGCGGCTTTAAAGAGCTTTACAGATGCCGTTCGTGAAGAAATGAGAGGTAAATGCTACATAGGACTTGTATGTCCCGGCTTTACCAAAACAGATATTTTCCGAAACCAAGGCAAGTCTTCCTCAAAAAGTCAGAAGGCGATGGATATGGTAAGCACATCCTGTGAAAGAATGGTAGAGCTTATCATTAAAGGCATCTGGAAGAAAAAGGACAGTATGGTTTTCGGTATGGATGCTCATTTTATGGATAAGGGTAATAAGCTGTTTGGAACAAAATGCTCTCTTGTATGCAGTAAGGTTATGAAAATTTCTCATCTTGAAATTTTCGAGAATATCTTTAGTGAGTAATATTTTTCTAAATAAAAAAGTGGTTTCAGCAATGAAGTTGAAACCACTTAATTTTTTGCTTTGTTTAAGATTTAAGATGCCTTGTCAAGAACAACTGCTTCGGTATTGTCCGGTGTTTTCTTTTGTGCAAGCTTTTGTAAAACGATAACAGTTGCAACACAAACAATACCCACAACGTCCGTCCAAAGTCCGGGAATAATACAGAAAAGACCACCTGCAAGGCAGAGGATTCTTTGCCACCAAGGACACTTAACATACATATAACCTTCCATACCTGCGGCAACGCTGTAGATACCGATGAATGAAGTTATAACTATTTGAACAACCTCATACCATTTAGCGCCGAGCAAGAGCATTTCGGGACTGTATGCGAAGATGTACGGAACGATGAACGCCGTGATTGCAAGTCTTGTTGCCGTAATGCCCGTTTTCATCGGGTTACTCTTTGCAATAGCCGAGCCCGCATAAGCGGCAAGGGCAACCGGTGGAGTGATGTCTGCAACGATACCGAAGTAGAAAACAAACATGTGAGCTGCAAGCACGGGAAGTCCCATCTTGATGAGGATAGGAGCTGTGATTGTAGCCATAATAACATAGTTTGCTGTTGTAGGAACGCCCATACCGAGAACGATACAGCAAAGCATTGTAAGGAACAATGCAAGGAACATACTGTTCTCTGCGATTGGAACGAGTGTGTTGATAAGAAGCTGACCGAGAGCTGTCATTGTAACAACACCCGAAATAAGACCTGCCATACCACAAGCAACTGCAACACCTACTGTGTTTTTAGCACCACTTTCAAGAGACTCTACGATTACCTTTGGTGTGAGAGTTGAAACGTTCTTTGTAGCGAAAGAGAAGATAATGCAAAGAAGCATAGGTATGATGATAACGATATTGATTTTAACTGCACCTGTGAAAATGAATACACCGAGAAGAACAGCGAATACTAAAAATGCTATTGCAGGGAAAATGAGCTTCGGCATATTTTTCTTGCTGAACTCTTTTGGAATAAGAGATACAATAAGTGAGCCGAGAATTGCGATACAAGCAGCGATACCTGCGCTGAAGAAGTTCATCGCAATAACAAGACCTAAAATTGGAAGAAGAAGATAACCGTTTCTTAAGATAAGCTTGAAGAAGTTGGGGATTGCGTCCTTTGGAAGACCCTTAAGACCTAATTTCTTAGCTTCAAAGTGAATCATCATAAAGATACCCGTGAAGTAAAGAACAGCAGGTAAGATAGCAGTAACTGCGATTGTAGCGTACGGTGTCTCTGTGATTTCAGACATAAGGAAAGCTGCCGCACCCATAATAGGAGGCATAATCTGACCGCCGGTTGACGCTGCTGCTTCAACTGCTGCTGCAAATTCGGGCTTGTAGCCTGTCTTTTTCATCATCGGGATGGTAATTGAACCAGAGCCGACTGTGTTGGCAACAGAGGAGCCTGAGTACATACCTTCGAGAGCACTTGAAATAACAGCAACCTTTGCAGGACCACCGATTGAAGAACCTGCTACGGAGTTTGCAAGGTCAACGAAGAATGTACCGATACCTGTTTTCTCTAAAAGAGCACCGAGGATTATGAAAAGCACGATAAAGGTTGTGCAAACATAAACTGGAGTTGAGAAAAGACCGTTTGAAACGTCGTAGAAAAGACCGTACATTAAAGAACGAAGTGCTGTTTCCGGGTTGGTTTGTATTGCGTTAACTGTAGCGTAGGCGACGAATGCGCCTGCTACGAATATAATAGGCATACCAACAGCTCTTCGGCAAAGCTCTACGAGCAAAAGTATTGCGATTAAAGCAATTGCAATTTGCAAGGTGCCTATTCTGCGAGACATAAAGATAATATCTTCTTGGAAAATCGCATAGTAAAGGAATGAGCCTGCACCTACTATTGATAAAATAATGTCGTAAAACGGAACATAGTTGATTTTTTTCGTTTGGTTTTTGTAAGCGGGGAAGATAAGATAGCCGATGAACACTATAAAAGCCATAAAGGTTGTGAGCTTAGTGTATTTTGTGGCATTTTGAAAAACGAGCGCCATTGCGATCATATACACGCTGAATGTTGCCATAAGTGCAGTTATAACCGTTTTGCGCCAACCTGTGAAAACACGGGTGTTGCTTTCGCGGTCAAATTCAGCCATAATGGCATCAGCATCCACAACTTCGTCTTCGGGGGTGATGTATGATTTATTTTCGTCCACTTTTTTACCTCCTTAAAATTTAATGGTTTGAATTTACTTTTTCTTTAAAGTCAAGAGATGAACGGTGTATTTTCCATCACATTGTCTAAACCTGTTTTTAATCGCTTAGAAAAAACTTTTAGACAGTCTGATAAAAAATCGTACCGTTCAAATCTTCGCATCTTAGTTAAACAAATGCTGCAGTTTTTAAGTGCAGCATTTGTTTTATAGCATATTAAAATAGTTTCAATAGAAGCACTTTAATTATTCGATGATGCCAATTTCCTTATAGTACTTTTCTGCACCGGGATGAAGAGGAACATTGCCAATACCTGCAATTGCAGTATCCTTGCTCATTTCCTTACCCTTAGCGTGTGCAGTTGCAATTTCTTCTTGCTTTTCCCAAAGGTTCTTTGTGATTTCATAAGCTTGTTCTTCGCTCATATCGTTTGTTACAACGAATGTAGCCATAATGTAAACAGTTGAAGCTGTTTCGTCTTCACCGATGAAATCGTAATCGGCTGATGTATACTTGTGTTCTGAATAGAACGGATAGTCTTCCTTAAGAGAAGCGATAACATCTGCACCGAGGTCAACAACTACAACGTCTGTTGTTGTTGCAAGGTCTGTAACAGCTGTTGTCGGAGTACCTGCTGTGATGAAAGCAGCGTCGATAGCACCGTCTTTGAGAAGAGTAGCTGAGTCGCCGAATGAAGCAGCAGTCTTGTTGATGTCTTTGTCGATGTCAAGACCTGCAGCTGCGAGGATTTGAACTGCGTTATAATAAACTCCTGAGCCTGCGTCGCCAACTGCAACGTTCTTGCCCTTGAGGTCAGCAATTGTCTTGATACCTGAAGCCTTAGTTGCAATAATCTGGCAGATTTCAGGATAGATACAGCCGATAGCTGAGAAATCTGTGATAGGTGCGCTAAAGCCGTTTGTGCCTTCATAAGCGTAGTTCATAACGTCGTTTTGAACGATAGCAAATTGAGCTTCTTTGTCCTCAATCATTTCGATGTTAGCTTGAGAGCCGCCGGTTGACTTAACTGTGAATTTGTAGCTGTCAGTGCCGAGAATTTGACCTACTGCTGTTGTGAAAGCGTAGTATGTACCGGTTGTGCCGCCTGTACCTGTTACAATGTCAGCGATAATTTCGTCTGAAGTGTTTGCTGATGCGTCAGCTGATGTGCTTTGATCAGCAGCTGTTGTTGTACCGTCTTCGTTTGCGTCGCCGCCGCAAGCAGCAAGTGTGAAGAGCATAAGTACAGCGAGAAGAACTGCGAGAATTTTTTTCATTGTTTGTTTCCTCCGTTTCAAATTTTTTGGTTTTCGGGCA
>CAZNQI010000033.1:0-12685 GCA_964575375.1 uncultured Faecalibacterium sp. | reverse complement strand
GGTAACTGTTCTTCTTGCTCTTCTTCCGATTGTAAGGATAAGGACTTACATCTTAAGCAAAATGAATATAGCGATATAAAAAAGATATATGCTGTTGTAAGCGGTAAGGGTGGTGTAGGAAAATCCTCCGTTACCTCACTTCTCTCTGCTGCAATGCAGGCTTCGGGTAAGCAAACAGCAATTCTCGACGCTGACGTAACAGGCCCGTCAATACCAAAAATGTTCGGTATTAACGGTCAAGCTGAGGCTAACGGTGAGGTTATGTTCCCTCGTGAAAGCAGTACGGGTATTCGTGTTATGAGCGTTAATTTGCTTTTGCCGCAGCAGGATGCTCCCGTTGTGTGGAGAGGCCCTGTTATAAGCGGTGTTATCCAGCAGTTCTTCACAGAGGTTGTTTGGGGCGATGTTGACTTTATGTTTGTTGATATGCCTCCGGGAACAGGTGATGTGCCTTTGACTGTTTTCCAAAGCTTAAAGGTGGATGGCATTATCGTTGTAACTACTCCGCAGGATCTTGTCGGTCTTATCGTAAGCAAGGCTATCAATATGGCAGAAATGATGAATGTTCCTGTTGTGGGTCTTGTTGAAAATATGAGTTATTTCTCTTGCCCTGATTGCGGTAAGGAGCATCATATTTTCGGTGAGAGTAAGACACAGGAGGTTGCAGACAGATTCGGTATTCCCGTACTTGCAAAATTACCGATTGATATGAGAACCCCTGCTTTAGCTGACAAGGGTGCAATCGAGCTTGCTGATATGGAAAGCGTTATGCCGGTTATTGACAAATTGCTCGGCAGATAACAAAATCGAAACATTTAAGACAAAGACGCATATTAAACTAAATATCAAGTTCACATAAGTTTAACAGTAATGCACTTGATTTTTTCTTGATGTTACTGTAGTCTAATTATATTGGAGAATTTGATGACACATTGAAATGAGGTGCTTTTTTGAAAAGAGTTATTCAAAAAATATTTTTAGTAATCCTTGCTGTCGTTGTTGTTGTATGTGGTGTCGGCATATATAGTCTTTTCTATAACCCCGACAAAAACGATTCTAAGCCTATCGTAACGGATGCGGCAGGAACTACATATCTTGCTGTTGTTGATGAAAGCGGTACTACGTACGCTGTTGTAACGGATGCAAACGGTAACCGTTATGCGGCAGAGTATAATAACGGCGAAATCGGCAATACGGTTGGTCAAATTAACGATCAAATTTCTTCCGAGGACCTTCCGAGTAATTATACCGGAACCACCTTTGAGGCTACTGCAGATATTACTGCTTACACAGGTGATGTGCAAACAACAACGAGCACAACCACAACCACGACCACAACAACTACTTCTGCTACAACTACAACTACCGCACAAACCGAAGATACAACTACTACAACTGTAACTGCAACAACTGATTCGCAGACTACAACACAGTACGATCCTAATGCGCTTACTGCATTCAGAATCAAAAAGTATCTTGATGTTTTCAGCAGTGGAACATATCTTATGGAAGCTACAACCAACGACCCAAGCTTTGCAGAACCGTTCACAATGGCTATGAAAAACGGTGATGTTTATCTTGAAACAAAAATAGAGCTTGACGAGACCGCAGATCCTCTTAATTGCAAGATTCTTATCCTTAATAACGGCGACACTGTTTATCTCATTATTGACGATTATGAAAAGTATATTAAGGTACCCGCAAATATTATAGGCGAGGATATGGATATGGCATCTATGATGTCCGATTTTGGTGATGTTGAGCTTGGTGAGATAACTGTTTCGCAGGTTGAAATCGGCGGACAGCAGCTCATTCTTGAAAGCTATATTTCACCTGAGGACGGCACAACAATCAATTATTATTTCGACGGTGATGTGCTTGTAAGAAAGGACAACATAAAAACAGACGGTACTATTGATTCAACCTTCTTCTCGAGAGTTACTTCTGATGTGCCGGATTCAACATTTGAGATACCTAACGGCTACGGCTATTTCAACGCCGCTTGGCTTGGTGCATTTATGTAAGATTTGAATATCACTAACTGACTTATCTTTTTGATAGGTCAGTTTTTTTTGTTGCAAAAAAAGCGTAAAGGTGATATTATAGTATATAGTTAAACGAGACTAACTGATTTTTATTGAATACGGTCAAATACTATAAGACGGAAGGTGATGATTTTGAAGCAATATACAGTAACGGGAATGTCCTGTGCCGCTTGCAGTGCCAGAGTTGAAAAGGCTGTGGGAGCAGTTGACGGTGTTTCCTCTTGCAGTGTGAACCTATTGACAGGTTCTTTAGCCGTAGAGGGGACTGCAGATGAGAAAAAGATTATAGATGCAGTCGTAAAGGCAGGCTATGGCGCAAAAGCAAAGGGAGGCAGTACCGAAACAAAAAAGGATGACGATGAACTCAAGGACACAGAAACACCTGCTTTGAAAAAAAGACTTTTTACTTCCTTGGGCTTTCTTTTAGTGCTTATGTACTTTTCTATGGGGCACAGTATGCTGTCTTTGCCTTTACCGAGTTTTTTTCACAATAATTATATCGCAATAGGGCTTGTGCAGCTTATTCTTACAATTGCTGTTATGTTTATAAACAAAAGTTTTTTCATAAACGGTGTAAAGGGTGTTTTACACAAAGCTCCTAATATGGATACTTTGGTTGCACTCGGCTCGGGAGCTTCCTTTGTTTGGAGTACCTATGTGCTTTTTGAGATGACAGGTGCAGTTGATGATACACAAAAGCTTATGGAGCTTATGCACGAATTTTATTTTGAATCTGCAGCTATGATACTCGTTTTGATTACAGTGGGTAAATTGCTTGAAGCAAAAAGCAAGGGCAGAACAACCGACGCACTTAAATCTCTTTTGAAGTTAAAGCCTAAAACCGCAAATATAATAAAAGACGCACAGGAGATTACGGTTGAGGCTTCGAGTGTTCAAAAGGGCGACATTTTTGTGGTAAGACCCGGTGAAAACATCCCCGTTGACGGTAAGATTATTGAGGGGCACAGCGCAGTCAACGAAGCGGCCTTGACGGGTGAAAGCACACCTTGCGATAAAAGCATAGGCGATACTGTGTCTACGGGTACAGTTAATCAGTCGGGCTTTTTGAAGTGCGAGGCAACTGCTGTAGGCGAGGATACAACCCTTTCGCAAATCATAGCAATGGTAAGTGATGCTGCAGCAACAAAAGCTCCGATTGCAAAAATCGCAGACAAGGTTTCGGGTGTTTTTGTTCCCATTGTTGTTACAATTGCAATTATTACGACCGTAGTTTGGCTTTTGGCAGGGGAGAGCGCAGCGTTTGCACTTGCAAGAGGTATTTCTGTTCTTGTTATCAGCTGCCCGTGTGCTTTGGGACTTGCTACCCCCGTTGCTATTATGGTCGGTAGCGGTATGGGCGCAAAAAACTCTATCTTATACAAAACTGCCGAATCAATTGAAACTGCAGGAAAAATTCAAATTGTGGTACTCGACAAAACCGGAACAATAACAAAGGGCGAGCCGGAGGTTACCGACATCATACCTGCAGACGGCGTTTCGGCAGGTGAGCTTTTACAGCTTTCGTTTTCGCTTGAAAGTAAAAGTGAGCATCCGTTGGGCAAGGCAGTGGTGCAGAAAGCTCAAAGTGAAAACATCTTCGCTTTAAGCGTGGATGATTTTAGCATAATTCCGGGAAAAGGTCTGTCGGGAATAATTGAAGGCGAAAATGTATACGGCGGCAATCTTAAATTTATTGAAGAGATTTGCACCGTACCTCATTCGGCTAAAGAAAAAGGAGCCGAAAATGCAAATGAGGGTAAGACACCGCTTTATTTCTGTAAGGGTGGCAAATTTCTCGGTACGGTTGTTGTTTGCGACGTTATAAAAGAGGATAGCGCAAAGGCAATAGCACAGCTTAAAAATATGGGTATTTATGTTGTAATGCTGACGGGAGACAACCCAAACACGGCAAACGCAATTGGTAAAATTGCAGGTGTGGATGAGGTAATTGCAGGTGTTTTGCCTGAAGGTAAAGAAAAAGCTATAAGGTCTTTACAGAAAAAAGGAAAGGTTGCTATGGTGGGAGACGGTATAAACGATGCCGTTGCATTAACCAGAGCAGATGTGGGTATTGCTATAGGTGCAGGAACCGACGTAGCGATAGATGCTGCCGATGTTGTGCTTATGAAAAGCTCACTTATGGATGTGCCTGCTTTGCTTCGTCTTAGCAGAAGCACACTTAAAATCATACACCAAAATCTTTTCTGGGCGTTCTTTTACAATGTACTTGGAATACCGCTTGCTGCAGGTGCGTATATACCGATTTTCGGTTGGGTGTTAAACCCTATGTTCGGTGCTGCTGCGATGAGCCTTTCAAGCTTCTGTGTGGTTTCCAACGCACTTCGTCTAAATTTAGTGAATATAAGAAACAGCAAGCACGACAGAAAAATTAAAAGAAAAATTGAAGCTGTAAGCAGTGCAGACGAAGAAAACGAAATGACAATCAAGGTTGAGGGAATGATGTGCGCTCATTGTGAAAGCAGAGTTAAGACTTGCCTTGAAAATATCGACGGTATAGAGCTTGCTGACGCTTCTTTTGAAACCGGTACGGTAAAGATGATTGTTTCGTCTTCCGTAGATATGAAGCTGATAAAAGCAGAAATTAAAAAAGCGGGCTATAAAGTGAAGTAGAGAGTGCTGTTCGTGTGGCTGTCGCCACACGAACAGCAGGCGCCGAACCGTGCGTGTGCGAATTTTTCGCACACGCCTTTTTGCTTTTCGCAAAAAGCAGGCGATGGCTTGCCATCGCCTGACGGTTCGGCGCCCTTGGGCGAGTTTTTTCCGAAGGAAAAAGACTCGCCCTCATTCCGGCAGACACTCTTAAGGTGCAAAACAACTCACCATTCCCTTTAATACTTTGCTGCTTAATAAAAAAGCAGACACACCGTGCCTGCCTTTTACTTTATTTCAGCGTTACAATGGTAACTCCGTTTTCTCCCTCGCCGTAAATACCAAGCCTAAACGATTTTACAAACGGGCTTTTTCTCAAATATTCGTGTATGCCTTTTCTGAGTGCGCCCGTACCCTTGCCGTGGATAACTGTGATTTCACCAAGTCCCAAGCGAAGAGCCCTGTCAATATATCTGTCAAGCTCGAGTGTACCCTCTTCAATGTTTTTGCCACGAAGATCGCACCTTGTTTGTGCCTCACTGCCGGGAGAGAATACTCGCTCCTTTGCGTTTGGTACATTTCTCTTTTTAGGCTCATTTTTCTTTTTGCTGTCAATAAGACGAAGATTGCTTTCCGGTGTACGCATTTTCATAACTCCTGCCATAACCTCAACATTCCCCTTTTTATCCTTAAGAGCAGTTACGGTTGCATTTTTGCCAATGTCGCACAAAAGCACCTCGTCGCCGATTTTTAAAGCCCTCGGTAAGGTATAATCTTCGCTTGCGGCAGTGGAAAGAACAACGGGGTTTGTTATTTCGTCAAACTGCAAAAAGCCTTTTTTCATCATTTGTCTTGCTCTTTTTGCAATCTCCGATTTATCTGCAGATGCTTCGCTTTCCTTTTTAAGCTTTTCAAATTCAGCACTAAGTGCCATTGCACTGCGCTTCGCATTTTCAATAATACGAAGTGCGGCACTTTGAGCTTTTGCCAGCTCTTCTTCGCGAAGAACATCAATTTGCTCTCTGAATTGCTGTGCTTTTTGCCTTTCCTGCTGTGCAAGTGCAGTAAGCCGTTCGTATTCTGCTTGTTGCTTTTCAAGTGCTTGACGGCTTTTTTCAAGCGATTCTATAACCGTTTCAAATCGTGTGCTTTCGCTTGAAACAAGAGTCTTTGCCCTTTCTATTATATCCTCGCCCATACCTAGACGAAGTGAAATGGCAAAAGCGTTTGAGCGTCCGGGCGTACCTATCAACAGACGGTACGTTGGCTTGAGAGAGGAGACGTCAAATTCACACGAGCCGTTTTCTATACCGGGTGTTTGAAGCGCATAAGCCTTAAGCTCTGCGTAGTGAGTGGTTGCAGCGATTTTTGCGCCCTTTTCGTGTATTTTTTCAAGTATGGAAATGGCCAAGGCGGCACCCTCAATGGGGTCTGTACCTGCACCGAGCTCGTCTATTAAAACGAGACTTTTATCGTTTGCACTCTCTATTATGTTTATTATGTTAACCATGTGCGACGAGAATGTGGAAAGGCTTTGCTCAATGCTTTGCTCGTCTCCTATATCGGCAAGAACATACTCGAAAACAGAAACCTCACTTTGCTCACTTACAGGTATCATAAGTCCGCACATAACCATAAGTGTCATAAGACCGAGTGTCTTGATGGAAACGGTTTTACCACCTGTGTTTGGGCCGGTTATTATGAGAGTATCAAAATCTTTTCCGAGCATAATGTTTGTGGCAACAACCTTTTTTGGGTCTATAAGAGGGTGGCGAGCGTTTTTGAGGTTGATAATACCTTTATCGTTTATCTCCGGTACGCCTGCTTTCATTTGGTATGCGAGCTTTGCTTTTGCGAAAATTAAATCAAGCTCAACGGCACACTCGTAGCTCGCTTTTATGCTTTCGTAAAAAGAGCCTGCCTCCATGGAAATCTCGTAAAGTATTCTTTCAATCTCATCTCTTTCTGCGCTTTGCAGTACCTTAATTTCATTGTTCGCTTCAACAACTGCCGTAGGCTCAATAAAAACTGTTGCACCCGAGGATGAGGTGTCGTGAACAAGACCGCTGATTTCACCCTTGTGTTCAATTTTTACGGGAACAACATATCTGCCGTTTCGCATTGTAATAATGCTCTCACGTAAAAATTTTTGGTAATGCGCCGAACGGGTCATTTTGTCAAGCTGGTCGCGCACCTTTGAAGAAGCAACACGAATTTTTCTTCTTATATCATAAAGCTGAGGCGATGCGTTGTCGCTCATTTCGTCCTCGCTTATGATTGAGTTTGTTATTTTGCTTTCAAGGTATTTATTTGGCATTAAAGTGTTAAAAAACGAGTCTATTTTTGTAACGACACCACTGTTTCTGCTTTTCCATTCGCTTAAGGAGCGAATTACACGAAGCACCTCTGCAATGTCAAGCAGTTCACGCATTGTAAGCGTACTGCCTGCGTTTGCACGGCTTAAAGAATTGTTGACATTTTTTAAGCCACCGAAGGACGGCGCACCGAATTTAGCCATAAGAGAATGTGCATCCTCTGTTTGACCTAAAAGCATTTTTGCCATATCAAGATTGCTTTGCGCTTCAAGGTGCAGAGCTTCATACTTCGCATCCTCACTGCAGGTAAAGTCTGCGAGCTTTAAAAGCACCTTGTCAAGCTCAAGTGCTGTATGATGTTTATTCATTTCTTTTGCCTTCCATATTTTTATAGTGTTTTATTGAATGTTCATAGATTTAAAGAAATCTAAGGTTTTGTACTTTTTCATAGTCATATTCTTAAGGTATCGCTCTGTGAGATAAGAAAGGTCGGAAAGACTTTCTTTGGAAAGTGAAAAGCTGTAGATCTTGTTTTGAGGGCTGAAGCATATATGTCTCATTGCGGCGATAACGCCGAGAGATACGAAAAACGGTTTGTTTTCGGCGAGACATTTGTCGCAGTAAAGTTCTCCTGTAACAATATCGAAGTACATTTTTTCGCTTTCGTACGCTTCGCATTTTTTGCAGCATACGATTGAGGGCATATATCCCGAAATACACAGCATACGAAGCTCTGTTACGGCTTTGAGGTGAATTAAATCATATTTATTTGTTAGGATAAGATGTATGCTGTTGAGAAGCACAGACAAAAATTCTCCGGCTTCGTCTTCTCTCGGAGCGAGTTCGTATGTAAGCTCAGCGAAATACTGAGCAAGGCTTAATTTAATTATATCTTCTCTCAAGGAAAAGAAAATTTGCTTAGGCGTGGCCTCTTTTATAATATATGCGCCTTTTTTTGTCTTTTCAACGGAAAAATCCGAATAGCACAAAAGCCCCGTTGAAGAAGCGTTTTTGTTTTTAAGGCTTCTTGAATTATTGGCGAAGCATTTAATAACTCCGTTCGTCCTTGTGAGCAGTGTTACAATTCGGTCGTTTTCGCCTGTACTTTGTTCACGGATTACGATACCGTCTGTCTTGAGGGTCATAGTTATAATCCTCCAAATTTTTATTGGAAACATAGAATTCATCCGAAAATTCCACATCGTCTGTGTAGGGTATATCGTATTCATCTTCAAAATTGTGTTCGGCTTTTTTATATCGAAGATAATCGGATATTTTTCCTGTGGACATAAATGCTTCCCAAAGCTGTTTCTTGTTCATAGTGCCACCTCAAAAATTGCATTGTTTAGTTTTTATTATAGTCTTATTCTTTGCAAAAAAATGAGAAGTAAACACACCTGAAAGAGTTCTATGTTATTTACAAAATTGCGATAAAAACTTTGTGCAAAATTAAAGGTATATTTTAATCTAAACCGAAATTGTGGATAAGGCCTTCGCGGTTGCGCCAATCATCCTTAACCTTTACCCAGCATTTGAGGTTTATCCTGCAAGAGAAAAACTTTTCCATATCCTGTCTTGCATAGGTAGAAATTCTTTTGAGTGTTGCACCCTTTTTGCCTATGATAATTCCCTTGTGGCTTTCTTTTTCGCAATAGATTATTGCATCAACATCCATAAGGTCTGTATCGGGGCGTTCTCGCATTTTTTCAATTGAAACTGCAACACCGTGAGGTATTTCCTTGTCGAGCAAGCGAAGCATCTTTTCTCTTATGATTTCGGATGCAATAACTCTTTCGGGCTGGTCTGTTAAGGTGTCGGCAGGAAAAAAGTGCTGCGAGGGCAAAGCAAGCTTTGAAAGCTCCTGCATAAGTGCGTCAATACCGTCGCTTTTTGCGGCGCTTACGGGAACGATTGCTTCAAAATTATAAAGAGAAGACATTTCGATGATTTTCTTCATAATTTCTTCCTTGTCGCTTACGGTATCGATTTTGTTTATTGCAAGAACACAAGGAAGCTTTTCCTTTTTAAATCTTTCCAAAAGCTCCTTTTCCGTATCACGCAATTCCCCTGACGGCTCAACAACCAAAAGGCAGGCATCAACGCCGGAAATGCTTTCGCCTACAGCCTTTACCATCTTTTCGCCAAGCTTTGTTTTAGGTCTGTGAAAGCCCGGAGTGTCGGTAAAAACTAATTGTGTTTCGTTTTGCGTCAAAACACCCATAATTCTTGTTCTTGTTGTTTGAGGCTTATCGGAAACAATAGCGATTTTTTGTCCTATCATACAATTAAGTATTGAAGATTTACCTACATTGGGTTTTCCTACTATTGCAATAAAAGCAGTTTTAGTTTCAGTCATATTAGTATCCTTTCAAATTTAATATTCGCCGTCGGCGCTGTAGATTATAAAGTTGTTGTATTGATTCTTGGCTAAAGCTCTCATATAGGAATAAGAGTATTCCTCTATGTCGATTATCGGAATTACACTTTTGCTTTGAAGCTCACTTGAAATTGTTGAATAAAGCGAAAGTATTTGAGAAAAATCGCTCTTTTTGTCTATAACAAAGCTGATATCTCTGTCGCTTGTGTCAAAGGCAATGCCGTCAAGCTTTGCATCGTTCATTGTGCCGGAATATTTTGTTTCGTTGGCGGCAAGAGTGTCGCTTGTAGTTTGCTTTAAGAAAACTACTGCGTTTGAGGGCAAAGCAGAGCTTACTTGACGCACAAAGGTTTTGAGAATTTTATTTCTTGATGAGGTGCTTTCCGACGGAAATGTTGCACCTGAAAGATTATCACCTTCGGGGAACTGCACCTTGTCAAGAATAAAAACGTTTATACCAAGATTACTGAGTTCCTTTGCAACAGATACGATGTAGTCTCTGCTCTTTTTTGAAAACGGATTAAGCCAGGCTTTTCCGCCGTTTTCGTCTGAGCCGTCGAGCCAATTTATGTCTGTATCCATATATTTTACAGCCAGCTCGGGACTGCTCCCGGCAACGGCATCGTCTTTAAAGCATACGATTCTTGCGGCGACGGTTATATTAGCCGAGGAGAAAAGAGAAAGAGCTTGTCTTACTGTATCGTTATCGAAAATGGAACACTTGCCTATGATTGCGTATTCGTTTATTGATGTGTAGCAAAGCTTTCCGTCCTCGGTCTTAAAGTCGATTACAACGCTGTTTGCATCTTTTCTTATTATATCCTTAATAAGATCCTCGATGTATTCGCTGTCGCCAAGCTTTGTATACGGCATATAAAGAGCCTTGAAGCCTGATTTGAGGAACTCCTGCTTATTAAATGCAGCGTTTTCTGTTTGTTGGTTGCTTGTATCATCTATGGGATAGTATGATATTTTTAACGCTAAATCCACAATAAAAAACGAAGCGGTAACAAGCAAGGCAAAGGCACACACCAGCAGTATTTTTTTTGAAAGCTTGGTTTTTCTTCTTGATTTGTAGTTTCTGTCTATCTTTATGTAGCCCTTGGGGTATTGCTTTGAAAAAGTGTAGTAGCTGTTTTTAACACGCACCTTGTCGTTTTTCTTGAATACCTGTTTTTTGAATAATTTTTTCAAGTGTATTGCTCCTTTTAACTTTAAACTGAAAGCACTCCGTCGGAAAGACAGCTCATTGCAAGAGCTAAGAGTGAAACGTATATGAATAATGCAGGGGTACCTTTAAACATAGGCGGAATATGCTCGCTTCGCTTGATAAAGCGCATACCGAGGTTTATAAGAATCATCGACAAGACGAAAGCGAGTGTGGCACCCACACATAAGGCTATGCTTTGTGAAAGAGTGTGTCCTGCCTTTGTGTTAAGGGTTGGTATTGAAATGATAAGAGTATTAAAAGCACACATACCGAGCGAGTTCATAAATTTTTTATCTGCGTAAAAGACATATTTGCATATACTGCCCACGGCAAGATATACCAAAGCCAAAACTGCAACGTCGATGGTTATTGAAAAACGAAGCGGTAAAACGTTTATTGCTTGTGCCTTGTAAAGAAAATGACATATAACGCTTGAACATACGCAAAACAGCATAAAAAAGCCGCCGTACATCAAAAAATGCTTTGGTCTTTTAGCCATTCGTATACTCTCGCTTATACCGAAAGCAGGACTGAAGATTAGGTTTTGTATAAACATTGCGTAAAGTGCAACTGTGAAAACGGAAGAAAAATTATTCATCACTTTCCTCCTTTTTGTCCTCAATGTGTCTTGAGCGTATAGTAGCCGTCTTTTTGGCTTTGGAGTTTTTCTTTCCTATACCGGGATCTTTCAAAACAGGCTTTTCTTCAGCTCTTTCCAAAGAAAACGTATCGGTGATTTCAAACGGAAAATATTTTTGAACGACCCATTTTTGAACAGCAGAAAGAAAACCGAGTATTATTAAAGCCACAAAGCTTGCGGTAAGTCCAGATGTATTGGCACCTTCACCAACGGAAAAAAGCGTGCCGTAGGTAAAAAGCTGTCTTATTGCGGCAACGATTAAAGCTACGACACCGTAGCCGATACCTGAGGATAGAGCATCGAAAATACAATGCTTGATTTGCGATTTGCAGGCAAATTTTTCACATCGTATAACTATGAGGGCATTGGTGCAAAGCAGATAAAGATATATTCCGAGACTGCTCCCGGCATCCGATGTAAATTTTGATAAAAACGGGAAGCTGAAAGCGATTATAAAGCTCGAAAGAAGCGGATAGACAGCCACTCTTATCCATCTTTCGGTGTTTTTCAAAACCAGGCTTGTAAAACATTCGTTTATTATGAGAAGTAAAGTCAATGTAACACCGATACAGAGTGCATCGCTTATTTTATGTGCTGCTGCGAGGATGGGGCAAATGCCTATTATTTGAGTGAGAACGCTGTTGTGTACGAAAGCACCTTTAAAAAGAGCTGTTTTTAAAGTGAAGGCTTTGCTTTTTTCAGACATTTACTTCACCCCTTTTCTTTGCACTGACCTTATTATTAGCAACGGTAGAGTTTGCTTTAAATAAGGGAAGCAGAGCGTTCATAATTAAAACGCTGAACGCAGACGGGTCAAGTATTGGCGAAACACGCCTTAATACCATTGCCAGAATACCCGATACTGCACCGTATAAAATACAGCTTGAAGTTTTTTTAGGAAGATATATTTTATCGCTGATAAGAAACAGTCCGCAGAAAATAAAGCTACCGGCAGAAAGCTCCATAACGATACTGCATATTGCTCCCGAGTTTATTCTTTGGAAAACAGCAGAAAAAATACCTGCCGACAAAAGATACGGTAAAAAGCAAACTAATCTTTCTCTTTGTCTTATGAAAAGATATAACATAGCGCCTGTTAAGGTTAGCAGGGAGGTTGTGCCGACAGCACCGGGAAGGTTGCCGCAAAGAAGCTTTGCCGTGTTAAATATATTAAGCGATATAGCTTCGCCGTTTTTGAGCATTTCAAGGAGCGTTGTTCCTTTTTGGAATGCCTGCGAAGTGTTGAAAATAACAGTGTCATTGTTTAAGGCGTAGGTAAGGCTTTCGTTTGGGAAAAGTGTAAAAACAAAGCAAAGACCTGCGGCTACACCGGAGAACGGAGAATGTTTTTTTCCGCCAAAGGGCATTTTGCAAACAAAGACACAAAAAGCTGAGGCAAGTACGCCGATATATAACGGTGCACTTGCGGGAAGACACAAAGCAATCAATGCACCGTCCGTTGCGGCACTGATAATATTTATATTTTTC
>CAZNQI010000032.1:0-13220 GCA_964575375.1 uncultured Faecalibacterium sp. | reverse complement strand
GCCTAAAATAAAATGAAGCCCTATTAATGCAGCATCGACAACGAGTGTTGTTATAACTGCTTGCAGAATACCGATAATCGTGGCAGCTTTGCCTGTGTGCTTGAGCTGTGAAAGTCTGAATTCATCACCGATAGCAAAGGCTATAAAGCCCAATGCCACATCGTTTAAAATACTAAGAGATGTTACGGCTGTCATATCGGTAAAGCCAAAGCCTTCTATACCGATTTTACCCAAGCAGTACGGGCCTATGAGTATACCTGCAACAAGGTAGCCGGTAACAGCGGGCAGCTTCAAAGGCTTTACGATTCTTGACATAAAAAGTCCTGCACTGAGTGCAATTGCAATTTCTAAAAGCGTTTCCATTTTTTGATACCTTCTTTTGTTTTAATCACAATTGCATATTATAGTTTTAGCCTTGCGAAAAGTCAATTATAACTTTTAACAATTCGCAAGGCTAATTTACATTTTTTTACTTAATTATACACAAGATATTTTATCGGTTGGAAAATACACTTTTAAGATGTATTGATACAGCTGTCATAAGTGCTTTTTCGTTAGTCATAATAATCAATCAAGGATGTTATCCATATTATAGAAGCCGTTTTCCTGCTTTACCAAAAATTCAGCAGCAGTAACGGCACCCTCTGCAAAAAGTGCTCTGTTTTCTGCTTCGTGCTTGATTGTTATTACCTGGGAATTAGTGGCAAAAATTATCTCGTGAGTGCCAACCTCGCCACCCATTCTTATTGAATGAATACCGATTTCGTTTTTTGTTCTCTTACCGTTTTCGTGTCTGCCTACAAGCACTTCACTGTCCTCACGAACATCTCTTATGCCATTTGCAAGTAAAATTGCAGTTCCGCTCGGAACATCGAGCTTTTGATTGTGGTGCTTTTCGATGATTTCGATATCAGCGTCGGGCATTGCCTTTGTAACAATTTTTGAAAGACAAGAAAGAAGTGCAACACCGAGGGACATATTTTGCGAATAGAACACGGGTAAAGCTTCACTCGCCTTTTTAATCATAGAAAGCTCATCATCCGTCTGTCCTGTTGTGGCAATAACAACGGGAATGTGGTTTTCCTTCGCGAAAGACAAAATACTTTCGGTAGCACTGTGGTGAGAGAAGTCTATAATGCAATCGGCGTTTGTGGGGCAATGCGTTATATCATTAAAGATATTGCTTTCCTTATCCTCTTGAAATTCAATACTGCAAGCAACAACGGTGTGTTTGTCGGAATTTTGAAGAATGGAAAGAAGTGCCTGTCCCATTCTTCCGCCTGCACCGTTAACGATTATTTTCATACTTATTTACCTCTTAAACATCTAAGCCTTGCTCACGCATTCTCTCGAGCAAAACAGCCTTTGTGCTGTCTTCCATAGGAGTGAGCGGAAGTCTTACATAGTCCTCGCAAAAGCCCATTGCAGCCATAGCAGCCTTTGCGGGAATTGGGTTAACCTCGCTGAAAAGAGCTTTGATAAGAGCGAACATATCAAACTGCATTTGTGCAGCACCCTTAACATCGCCCGAGAAAAACTTGTTGCACATTTCAACAGTCTTTTTCGGTAAAACGTTTGAAAGAACGGAAATAACACCCTTGCCGCCAACACTCATAAGAGGGATGATTTGGTCGTCGTTACCCGAATAAAGGTCGAGTGCGTCGCCGCAAAGAGCCATTGTTTCTGTAATTTTATCAATTTGACCGTTTGCTTCCTTGATACCTGTGATCATCGGATGCTTTGAAAGCTCAAGATATGTAGCGGGTTCAATATTAACGCCGGTTCTTGAGGGAACATTATAAAGAATGATTGGCTTTGTACTTGCATCTGCAATAGCTGTGAACATTTTTATAAGACCCTTTTGAGTAGCCTTGTTGTAGTACGGTGTTACAACGAGCATGGCATCGCAGCCGATTTCACAAGCGTACTTTGTAAGATCGATTGCGTAAGCGGTATCGTTTGAACCTGTACCTGCGATGATGGGTACTCTGCCGGCAGTTACATCAACTGCAAATTTTAAAACTTCACGATGTTCTTCGTCTGTGAGTGTTGAAGCTTCGCCTGAGGTGCCTGCAATAACAAGAGCGTTTATGCCCTCGGCAATCTGCCATTCGATAAGCTCTTTGAATTTCGGGTAGTCAACACCGTTTTCGTTGAGTGGGGTGATAAGTGCTGTTGCAGCACCTTCAAAAATTGGTTGTCTTTTCATAATAAACAAACTCCTTTGATTTAGTATTCCGAAAAGTTCAAACAAGAAAAAAACTCGATGATTTTTTTGCATCGAGTGTTACGCTTAATTACAAATCATTTTTTAAAACAAATGATTAAACAATTATAATAGCTCTCCGCAAAAATGCGACAATCGAACAAATCTTATTTTATTCGACCAGAATGTCTTTCGCCTGACACCTTCGGCAACCATCCCTTTCACAAATTCGGCTTTGCGAGAACCTTTCAACGAATTTGTTACTGATGATAAATTGCGCCTCTATCTTTAATTGAAATATTCGGTTTAGAGAAGTGTATCACTATTTTCGGTATATGTCAATAGCTACGCTTAAAAATTTTGATTTATAAGCTCTGTAAGGCTTTCGCAAAAGTATATTACACAATAAAACGGTGTATAAACGGAGTATTTTTCTATTTTTTCTTTGATTTGTATTTTTTCAAAATCTAATGTAATGGTTTCTTCGTCCACATTCATTTCAATTTTATTCCCTTGCGTTTTCATTGAAAGCACAGCGTATTTTTCATATTGTATATTATATGCGCTTTGCTGCTTTGCTGTTAAAGTACCAACTGCAAACATAATAATACAGCAGATTATAAAATTTGCGAAACAAAATTTTGACAGTATTTTTTTCATTTCCTTATTCATAGGCTTTACTCCTCGTATTCTTTCAATATTTCTGCAACGGCTTTACCAAGACACTTGCCGGTATATACGGCCTCTTCCAAGGTGTTGGCATCGGAGCCGATTTCAACCAAAACAGAGCAATGCGTGAGATTCATATTGTATTTTCTCGGACAAAAATAAAGTGGTCGTGTAATACCCGGAAAAAGCTCCTCAAGCTTATATTGCAAGTGTATACCGAATGTAAGGTTGTATTCCCAATCGGGGAAATTTTCAATAGAGTTGCCGCTTTCCTGGCAGCCGGAAATTATCATAATTTGTGCGCTTTTTTTACCGTTTACAGTTGCCGTAGGTTTTATTTTTGTGCCGTCGTTAAGCTGTATTGCATCACGGTGAATATCAAGCACTATTTGTATTGACGGATATTTTTCGAGATATTCCTCTACGGTTTTCTTTGAATGACTGTATGCGGTGCTGTAAGTTGAATCGTGTATAACGGTATCGTGTATGACCTTGTATCCCATAGCTTCAATTTCTTCGCATATTGCCTTGCCGACCCTTGCCATATTGACATTATTATCGTTGCTTCTGGAAAGAAAAGATGTGGCATAGAAATCTCTGTCGAGTATTTGATAGGTTTCGGTTGTGTGTGAATGGAAAATTAAAACAGCAGGTTTGTCCTTATCTACACTAAGGTCGATTTTTTCTTTCAAAATGCTTTCAATATCAATTTGAGTTTTATTTGTGTTTTTTACCTTGATAAGAGAGAAGCTGTCTGTCATTCCTTCGGTTGTGTAGGTTTTTTCCGAAATACTGCCGTCCTTTTTGTCTTTATCTGCTGCTTTTTCGGCTTCATCAATAAGCTCAAGAATATCTTTTGGCGTCTCGGTAAAGCTTTGGGTGCTTAAAACCTCGGTTACGGCTTTTGTTGTAGCTTTTGCTGTTGTTTTCTT
This sequence comes from uncultured Faecalibacterium sp., assembly GCA_964575375.1. Classification (GTDB taxonomy): domain Bacteria; phylum Bacillota; class Clostridia; order Oscillospirales; family Acutalibacteraceae; genus UBA6857. The sequence continues at coordinate 9,413 of CAZNQI010000032.1, read as the reverse complement.
TTCGGTGGTTTGGGATGAAGCGGTAGTGGTTGTTGTTTCTTCACTGCATTGTTCTTCGGAAGCTTTTGAAAGGTACGATTTTGTATTATCATAAGCAGTAGGTAAAAAGCTTTTTGCCGAGTAAATCGCAGTATCTATAAAAAAGTTAAGCACACTTTCGTGAAGTAACACACAAAGGGACACAGTAATGAAAAGCACTATGCCGTAAAAAACAGCGTTTTTTGAAACCTTATTTTTATTATTCATATTTTTTCCTCCGAATATAACTTTATACATATATAGATATTCAAATTTATCTTTTTTAATTCTTTAAATATTTTATTTTAAATTGTAATAATAATTGACAATTTTTATTTGATAAGATATTATATATGTGAAATATTCTCGAATGAGACTATAAGGAGGAACTGCTATGCAGCACAAAGTAGTAGATTTTATTAAAAAAGCGTTGGCTGTAATTCTTTCGTTTTTTGCAACGCTCACACCGTTTTGCGGTGAGAAGGAACTTATAACCTATCGCCCGGATGCGAATACGGTTACAGCTTATGATGCTTCCGAAACGGTTGCGGACTATATGCTTAATATTGATGCAGCAAACGAAATTCACGATATCAGTGAGCTTCTTTTTGGTATCTTCTTTGAAGATATTAACTTTGCAGCAGACGGTGGCCTTTACGCAGAAAAGGTTATTAACCGTTCGTTTGAATACGGCACTCTCGCAGCAGACGATGAGCTTCACGGCTGGAGTGCAGTAGGTAATTCAAATTATTATGTTGTAAAGGATGACCTTTCGGGCTGTCTTAACGCAAACAACACAAAGTATCTTGTTATTGATAATGAAACAGCAGAGCTTTCAGGTGTAGCCAATAAGGGCTTTCTTGAAGGTATGGCTATTGAAAACGCAGTAACATACGATTTCTCTGTTTACGCAAAGGCACTTTCTGCTTACACGGGCGAAATCACAGTAAGACTTGTGGCAGACGGCGCAGTTGCAGGTGAAAGCACAATATCAGGTATTACAGATGAATGGGCACAGTATAAAACACAAATTGTCTCAACTGTAACAGCAACTTCAAATGTATATCTTCAGGTTCTTATCGGTGAGGGTAAGGTTGCTTTTGATATGGTATCTCTTTTCCCGCCTACATATAAGGATCACGGTATGAGAGAGGATCTCGCAAAGATGCTCGAGGAATTAAATCCTGCTTTCCTTCGTTTCCCCGGCGGTTGCGTAATTGAAGGCTGGAATGAAGAAACAGCATATAATTGGAAAGATTCTCTTGGCGTTGGCGAGGACGGACTCCCGCTTGAATTTAACGGCAAATACGGTGATGTTGCAACTCGTAGCTACGGCACAAATATCTGGACAGCACTTGATGTAACGGAAGACACTCTTCCTTGCTATATGAGCTATGGCTTAGGCTTTTATGAATACTTCCAGCTTGCAGAGGATATCGGAGCTGTAGGTGTTCCTGTTATCAACTGCGGTCTTTATTGTCAAATGAGAGGTAAGGGTCCTGTTGCTATGTATACACAGGAGTTTGAGCAATATTTGCAGGATATGCACGATCTTATTGAATTTTGCCGTGGTGATGAGACAACAACTTGGGGTAAGGTAAGAGTATCTCTCGGACACGAAGAGCCGTTTGAACTCAAATATATCTGTATCGGTAACGAAAATGAGGGTGAGGATTATTTTGAAAGATATGAAGCCTTCCTTGAGCGTTTCAACGAAAATAAAGAAAAATACCCCGAGCTTTATGAAGGCCTTGAGCTTATTTATTCTTCAGGTGCAGATGATGCAACAAGTGGTGGAAACTATCTTATCTCATACGAAAACGCTTACGATTATGTAAAAGAAAACAACATCACTATTGATGAATTTGCAGGTGCAACAGACCAACACTATTATAATGATCCGTCTTGGTTCCTTGAAAATACAGATTATTATGATGAAGATAATTATTCAAGAGATGTTGAAAATATGACACAAACACTTTACGGCGGCGCTATAAAGGTATTTGTCGGAGAGTATGCAGCTAAATCTAACAGACTCGAATCTGCACTCGCAGAGGCAGCATATATGACAGGTCTTGAAAGAAACGGCGACATTGTTGAAATGGCTGCTTATGCACCTCTTTTCGGTAATCTTACAGCAACACACTGGGCACCTAACCTCATTTGGTTCAACAATAATCTTGCAACAGGTTCAATAAACTATTACGTTCAAAAGCTATTTGGTAACAATGCAGGCGACACTGTAATTGATTCGAGCCTTACAGGTGCAGAAATTCCTGCCGACGACCTTAAGGGTAAGGTTGGTCTTGGTACTTGGTATACATCTGCAGAGTTTGACAATGTTAAGGTAACAGACAACAAGACAGGAAGAGTTTTGGCACAGGATAAGTTCACACTTCCTACCTTCTGGTGGAATTGGATTGAAGCAAGCCCCGGCGATTGGCAGGAAGGTAGCGGTAAGCTCACACAGGCTGCAACTGAAATTCCGTATCACGAACTCGGTGCTGCTGCATATTTCGGCGACTATGATTGGTCAAATTACACCTACACCTTTGAAGCAACAAAGCTTTACGGTGCAGAAGGCTTCTATATTCCGTTCCTTATTGAGGATGAGGCAAATTGCTTCTACTGGAATATCGGTGGTTGGGATAACACTCAATCAGGTCTTCAAAGAATTGAAAACGGTGTGAAGTCAGGCGGACTTCCCGGAACAATGTCCGACTTTACTGTTGAAGAGGGCGTTACATACGAAATTAAAATTGTAGTTGACGGTGTAAATATTAAGGGTTATATTGACGGTGAGCTTCAATTTGATTACGATGCAGAATCAGACAGTAATGCAGAGGCTTATCAGGTTGTATCTGTTGATGAAGAAACAGGCGATATTATTGTTAAGCTTGTTAACGTAACAGCTTCAAGCAGAGTTTTTGCAATTAATGTTGAAAATGCTTCAATCGCTTCAACAGCTAAGGTTTATCAAGTTGCAGGTGATTCACTTGATAACGACAATATCCTCGGTGCAGAAGAAGATTGTGTGATGGAAGAATTTACAGTTGATGGCTTCAGTAACGCATTTAACTATACGGTACCGCAATATAGCGTTACAGCGATAAGACTTTCCAAAGCAAACTGATTTTTAAAGTGCATAATTAACGGCTGTGAGTAAATTCTCACAGCCGTTAGTTTGTTTATGGAGGATGTGTAATCATACGGTGGTATAAATGAAAAAAGAAAGAGCGGGTGAAATAAGCAGCTTTGAGCGAAGCTACAGCCGCCGAACACCACGGCGTACAAGAATGTACGCCGTCCGGCTTTTAAAAAAAGCCGGGCACGAAAGCGAAGCCTTCGTGCGGGTGTTCGGCGGCTGCTCTCTTTGCGAGCGAAGCGAGCAAAGAGAGTATAACATACTTTAAAAAAGTTAAAACTCAAAATAAAGCAAAGGAGCTGTATTGTTTATATCCCTATTATGCTTGTCAGTTCGCAAAGGCTTTTTATTTCATAGGTTGGTTTGGTTTCGTCAGAGCACACAGCACCCTTTAGATTTACCCATACGCTGTCTGTTCCGAAGTTTATTGCACCCTTTATATCGGATGTTAAGGAATCACCTACAAGTAAAATTTTACTCTTGTCCTTTTCTTCAATATGCTCCAAAACAAAATCAAAAAATTCCTTTTTCGGCTTTTGATGCCCTATTATTTCGGACACAAACATATCACCGAAATAATCTCTGATTTTAGCCTTGGCAAGTCTCTTTTTCTGAACTTCAAATATGCCGTTTGTAACTATGTGCATATCAAAGCCGTTTTCTTTAACCTTTTCCAAAAGCTCAATCGTACCGTTTATTAAGTTGCCGCCTTGAGCGAGAAAGGAAAGATAGGTTTTATTTATCTCGTAAGACGACACGGTAAGCGGTATACCGAGATGAGCGAAGAATTGCTTGAATCTGGTGTTTTCTATGTCTGATTTTTGAATTTCTCCGTTTTCAAACCTTTTCCAAAGCTTTAAATTTATCTCACTGTATGCTTTTATTTCATCTTCTGTTAAATTATGACCGTAATGCTTTAAAGCGAGTATCAATGCATCGTGTTCATCCTTGTCGAAATCAATAAGAGTTCCGTCTGCATCAAACAGTATCGTTGTGTATTTTCTTTCCATAATTTTCACCTCTTTTTTATTCTAATAGATTTTAAATAAAGTGTCAATAATATGGTAATTATGGTTACAAAATAATTAAATTTCAATTTTGCTATTTACTTTTTTCTTTCTTATGGTAAAATGATACTTGTATAATTATATTTCATTCGGATGTGAAAGGAAAGGCATTTGCCTTGCAGTGAATATGGAAAACAATACATTTTGCGAGGGTATCGCTCCCGGCGGTCTCAGAGAACAACCTGAAATAAAGCTTCTTGTTTGTTATTTGCTTAAAACTCTTAAAAGGTCGCTGACAAGAACACAAATAAACGAAATTTTAGGCGAGTATCAAATCGCCAACTATTTTGAAGTAAACGGTGCAATGAGTGAGCTTGTGTCGTCAGGAAAGGTGATTTCGGAAATTGTAGACGGTGATGAGCTTATAACCATCACATCGAGAGCAATTATTGACGTTGAATTTATCGAACGTTCTTTGCCGAAGTCGATAAGAGAAAAGGCTGTTGAAGCTTCGCTTAAAATTCTCACAAGGGACAGAATCAAAAGAGAAAGCAAAGTGGATATTTGCACTCATAAGGACGGTTACCATGTTACTTTTACGGTAACGGATATGGATACCGAGCTTCTAAAGGTAACGATTTTTGTTGCAGATGAAAGACAAATTGAAATAGTGAAAAATAATTTTTATAACAATGCGGTGAATGTATATTCTAATATTATATCATCGCTTACAGTTGAATAAAGAAAGGCAGGACTTTGAAATGGGAAAGAAATTTTTAGCTTTCTTTACTATAACGGTGGTGCTTTGCACAGCAGTATTCTCTCTTTATTGGAGATATGTAAGGCAGAGCGAATATATGGTTTTTGTTGAAAGCTTTGACCACGGTGTTATAACTATTGACAGCGACGAGACAACAGGTACAGACGAAAAGTTCCGTGTTGTTTGCAAAAGGGGTGAAACGATAACTCTTAACATCAACCCCGAAAGAACAGATACCACATATTACGACCTTAAAAAGCTCACGGTTAACGGCGTTGATGTAACAGAGGATGTAAATATGCTTCAATACAAAACAACCGTTACGCAAAAGCTTACAATTCTTGCGAGCTTTAAAAAGGGTGAAAGACCGGAGGATTATGAAACTAAATCTGCGGGTATGGATATTGAATCGCCCGATATAATTAACACCTTTGAAGATGAATATATAGGTTCCTACGGAAATTACGATATAAAGGATCCGTCGATTATTTATGATGAAGATAGCGGATATTACTATTGCTTCGGCTCTGATAATGTTGTTATTAAGTCAACAGACCTTGTGAATTGGGGAGGCAGAACAACATACTTTGCACACCCTGATGATGCTTCAAGCAACACGATTATGAGCTTTAGTGCCTTCTCGAGTGTTAGTAAATGGGCAAAAACACACGGTTATGACGATGATGAGTCCTATTCCTACAGCGATCAGGACAGAACTCCTTTGGCACCTGAAATCATTAAGGTGGACGGAGTGTATTATCTTTATTTCTCAATTTCCAAAACAGCTGATGCAAATGAATCTGCAATTTTCTGCGTTAAGACAACAAATCTTGCAAGTGCAATTGAAAATAAGAAGTGGGACGACGTAGGTCTTGTTATCAGCTCTTGCGGCAGACATTCGGGTACAAAGACAGTAACGGACGATGATGGCAATACATCAAGGCAAAGTGTAACGGCGCACTACGACAGCGCGAATGCTGTGCATCCTAATGTTGTTGTAACGGATAACGGCATATTTATGACATACGGTGCGTCATACGGCAGAGGCACTGTTAAAGGCAGTATATATCTTGTTGAGCTCAGCTCAAAGACAATGCTTTTAAAGGAAGCGAGTAAGTATAACAACACAGGCGACACAATTTCCACCTTACACGGCACTAAAAACTTCAGCGCCGGTACTCTCATAGCAAACCCCGGCAGAATACCTGCACTTACAAAGAGCGACGGAAGCCTGCTGTCGGGTAGCGAATTGTTCTACAACAAGGAAACAAAGTACTATTATTTACTCCTTACATACGGAAATGAAAGTACGAATTATAATATCAGAGTTGCGAGAAGCAAGAACATTGAGGGCCCGTACCTTGATATGAACGGCAATTCTATGCAGGAGTTTTCTACCTCTGCAAATCAAAACCAGTACACCAAAGGTACATTGCTTTTGGGCGGTTATACATTCGATTGGAGCAGTGCGGGTTCGGTTGAGTATTCAAATACCGGCAGAGCTTCAATAGGCAGTCCGAGTATTATTATAAGTGAGAACGGTGAGCTTATTATGGCTTCACAGTCGCAGCTTTACTACAAGGCTGATTCTACGATTTTGACAGGTGCAGCAAAGGCTGAGGAGCTTGGCATCAATGCAAACAGCGACCCGAGCTTGGAGCTTCGCAAAATTTCTTGGACAACAGATGGTTGGCCGATGGCGGCACCGGAAGCTTATGCAGGCTACAGCGAGGATATAACAGTTAAGGCGAAAAATCTTTACGGCAACTGGGATGTTATAGTATTTGATGCAAGCGGCAGCAGTAGCGACTACACTGAGGTAGAAAGAAGTACATCTTCTATAGTGTCTATTTATAAGAGTGCTGTTGTAACTCAAACCGATATATCGAAAGGCAGGCAGCTCAACACAACCGGCTCCTTCAGTAAGCAAGATGGCTATTACACAATCACGATAGATTCAGTGCAGTACAAGGTTTACCCCTCAGCTATGTGGGATTGGGAGCTTGATGAGGGCAGTATATTCTTCACAGGCTACGGCGAAGACGGCAGCACAATTTGGGGCAAGAAGAACGTTTCCGACGCTTTGGGACTTTACACAGACACATTCTACCACCTGCTTTCGATGTGCGACGAAACCGTGCAGACCAAATACAACAAGAAAATCAAAAAGATAAGCGACAACCCGTCGCAGACAAATATCGACACGATGTCATCTAATCTTGTGAATATCATTATCGAGAGTATGAATGAGGAATAAAATAATAAGAGAGCTACCTGAAAGGGTGGCTCTTTTTTCGTACGCGGGTAAGGTTGGTGGTGTGGGGGAATGGTGCGCCGCCGAATTCACAAAGCTGTTTGATTAAAAAATTCTAATTGCTTTTTGCAAAAATGTGTGGTACAATTTAAACGTTGAATTTTAAGTTGGAGGAAAGAAAAATGAAAAAATCAAGAACGCTATTAATGTTTGTTTTAACCGTTGTATTGATGATGGTTATGCTTTGCTTTAATGCGAGTGCTGAGACGAGTGGCAGCTGTGGTGATAATGTTACCTACACCTATAACAGCGAAACAGGTGTGCTCATTATCAGCGGTGAGGGTGCAATGACGGATTATTCTTCTAGTTCGCCTTTTAGTGATTTAAGTATAACTAGCGTTGTAATTGAAGGTGGAGTAACAAGCATAGGTGAATATGCATTTTATGACTGCAATGAACTTGAAAGTATAATAATTCCTGACAGTGTGACACATATAGGCGGCGGAGCGTTTTATAAATGCTCCGGTCTTGCAGATGTAACACCCGGAAATAGTGTGGTCGACGTAGGTGAATACTCATTTTACGGATGCACAAGCCTTACAAGCATAACAATCCCCGACAGCGTAACAAGCATAGGCGATTATGCGTTTTACGGCTGCACAAGCCTTGCAAATGTAACAATTCCTGATGGTGTGACGAGTGTACCCGACTATGCATTTTATGATTGCACAAGTCTTAAAAGCGTTATTATGCCGGAGTTTTTAATTGACATAGGCGATTATGCGTTTTACGGCTGCACAAGCCTTGCAAATGTAACAATTCCTGATGGTGTGACGAGTGTACCCGACTATGCATTTTATGATTGCACAAGCCTTAAAAGCGTTATTATGCCGGAGTTTTTAACTGACATAGGCGATTATGCGTTTTACGGCTGCACAAAGCTTGCAGATGCAACTATTCCTGATAATGTAACAGGTATAGGCAATTATGCGTTTGGGTTTTGCTCAAGCCTTAAAAGCGTAACAATACCCGACAGTGTAACAAGCATAGGTAATAGGACGTTTTATAATTGTACAGGCTTAACAAGTGCGATAATTGGCAATGAAGTAACAATCATAGGCAATTATGCGTTTTATAATTGCACAGGATTAACAGAGCTTACAATGCCTGTTTCTGCAAAGATATATAACAGTGCAAATACATTTAAAGGTTGTACCGATATTGATAAAATAACTCTTACCAAGGGTACGGGAACAATGCAGTCTTATGACAAATCAACAAGTGGCGATAATACATGCTATATGTATACGCCTTGGTATGTAAGCAATTGCAGTACGGTTATAATTGAAGACGGTGTGACCGCTATAGGGGATTATGCGTTTTATCAGTGTATAGCCCTGACAAGCATTGTAATTCCTGACAGTGTAACAAGGATAGGATCTTATGCTTTTAACTCGTGCACAAACCTTGCAGATATAACTATTTCAGACAGTGTGATAAGTGTAGGAGATTATGCTTTTAGCGATACTGCATATTATATCGACAGTAATAATTATCAGTCTGGTGTGTTATATGTCGGACAATGCCTGATAAAAGCTCAGGAAAGTATATCCGGTGATTATAGAATTAAATCCGGAACAAAAGAAATTGCCGCTAAAGCATTCTACGGTTGCAGTGGTCTTACGAGTGTAACTATACCTGATAGTGTTACGTACATAGGTGATTCTGCATTTTACAATTGCACAGGCTTAACAAAGCTTACAATGCCTGCTTCTGCAAAGATATATAACAGTAGCAGTACATTCGGTAACTGCACAAATATCGAAAAAGTAACTCTTACTAAGGGCTCAGGAGCAATGTGTAATTACGGTACTTCAACAAGTACGAGCAGTATTGATACCTATTACGGGTATACTCCCTGGTTCAAAAGTAAGAGCACTTCAGTAGTAATAGAACACGGTGTCACCTCTATTGGTAATTATGCTTTTTACGGTTGCACAAGTCTTTCAAACATAATAATTTCTGACAGTGTGAAACGTATAGGCTCTTCTGCGTTTTCCGGTTGCACAAGCCTTACAAGCGTAACAATCCCCGACAGCGTAACAAGTATAGGATCTTCTGTGTTTTACGGTTGCACAAGTCTTGAAAGCGTAACAATCCCTGACAGTGTAACGAGCATAGGCAATTATGCGTTTTATAATTGCACAGGCTTAACAGAGCTTACAATGC
>CAZNQI010000031.1:4700-13788 GCA_964575375.1 uncultured Faecalibacterium sp. | reverse complement strand
CTTCTTCCCATTCGCGACGAAACATTATGCAACTTTGACAACATTGAAATTGTCAACGATGATGTTATGAAAGTAGATCTTCACAAGCTTATTGAAGAAAAATTCAGCGGTATGAGAGTTGTAGTGTGTGCTAATCTGCCGTACTATATCACGTCCCCCGTAATAACGCTTTTACTCGAAAGCAAGCTGCCTATCGAAAGTATCACCGTTATGATTCAAAAGGAAGCTGCCGACAGACTTTGCACCGAGGTCGGCTCAAGAGATTCGGGAGCTATCACCGTTTGCACAAACTACTATGCAAGTGCAAAGCAGCTTTTCAATGTCTCACGAGGCTCATTTATGCCATCGCCCAATGTGGACAGCACGGTTATTCGTCTTGACATCAGAAAAGAGCCTTTGGTTACGGTTAGCGATGAAAAGAAGTTCTTTAAAATGGTTAAGGCGGCATTCGCCCAAAGAAGAAAAACAGCTGTAAACTCCATAAGCTCGGGTATGTCGATACCAAAAGCTCAGGTTGTATCTGCCCTCATAAACAGTGGGCTCGATGAAAATGTGCGAGCAGAAAAGCTTTCAATGCAGGAGCTTGCAGCTCTTTGCGAGAATTTATAATACGGGGGTTTCAATGAAGCGTTTTTTATCCTTTTTTTACACAGATTTATTCAAATTATCCCTTTTACTATTCATTCTGCTTTGCACATATCTTACAAGCGAATATTGCCATAAATCGGCTTTTCTTTATAAAGAAGACCCCGAGGCTCTTATGAATGTATTAAGACAAAAGGGCGACTTCGATTTTGAAGAAAGCGTTTATGTAGAAGCAGCTGTAGAAAAAGCAATAGATGAAGTTCTTTTCTTTGCACTTTCAAGCAATACCAATATTATCGAATATTCCTGTGTAAGCGAAAAGCTAAAGGAATACGACGGTTTCTCTTTCGCTGTTGTTAACCACTCCACAAACAAAATCATTTCGAGTATAGAGGAAATCAACGGTGAGATGTCCGACATTTCAATCAGGCCATACTTCACCGGTAACGAAAGATATCTTCTAATGGTCAGAAACGCAAAGTCGCCTTCGTTTGAAAACGGAACAATGATAGACTATGTATCAACCGTCGAGGAGTATACAAACAAGTACAGCGATAACTTCGACCTCTACATATATTTCGGCGATGACTTTTCTTTTATGGGCGACAAGACACAGTATGAAGAAAGAAATGCGTCTATGATACAAAAGGTAGGCGACACCTTGAATTGGGCTTTTATATTCATTTTAATCGCTTTCGTTGCTTTTATCGTTTTATTTTGCTTGGTAGGTAAAAAAGAGTTTGGCGGAAAGCAGTATTTGAATTCTCTTGACAGGCTACCAAACGATTTGCTGATATTGATGTATTGCATTATAATCGGTTGCACCTTCTCGCTTTATCGAAACTCGCTGTATATGCTTATTAAAACAACCTTCCACGAAACATATTGGCTCAATTATACGAGTGAATTTTATATAATAAGATCTAATTTTTGTCTGGTGGCGCTTTCCTTAACGCTTATGATGTTATTCTTCACACTCAAAAGACAGATTAAAAACAAATCACTTTTCAAAAACACTTATATATATTCCGTAATTTTGAAGCTTCCCCTCTTTAAAAAGCAAAAAAACTGATTGCAACATACATTTTTTATACAATATACATCTTTTCAAAAGTAAACAAAAAAGCTTTACAGCAAAAAGTTTGTTGTAAAGCTTTTTTCTTACCTATGTGGAAAACTCGGTTGAAAATGTTAATTCAGCAAGCTTTTCAACATCGTATTTCTTATTGTGAATTAAAACACTTATTTTTTGTAAAGTTTTGCACTTTACTAACAGAGTTTTCAACATTTTGTGTGAGGAATTGTTGAGGAATATTCATTATGCACACAAAAGTGTATATACAAAAAAATGAATAAATCGACTTTTGTGTACTAACTAACAAAAAAATCTCCCTTAACCGTTCAAACGAATAAGGGAGGTTATTTATTTAAATTCAAGCTTTAGGTTAGAAGCTGCCGTTATTTTCAATAAAAAAGGCGTCTCTTTCCGCAAACGGCAACGCATATAATCTTTGCAAATTTCTTGTAAGACTTCTTCGTGAAATCTTCCTTTTCAAGCTATCGTATTGTATCGGAAATAATAACGTTTCGGAAAGCAAATACATTTTTCTGTAAAATTTAAGAAACCTTTCCTTTTCTATGCCCTGCACTTCAAGCACGTTTAGCTTGGCAACACCGCTTTCAGCTCTTATAAAGCTGTAAATCGCAGGGTCAATATCAAAAACCCATTCGGCAAGCTTTGAAGGCTCTACGGCATTTAACTCGCCACTCAAATCGATAACAGCATTATCCTTAACGCTCACTTCGTAAAGAACATTTGCCTTAAGGTGTACTTTATCGAGTGCCGACACGAACTTATTTGCAGCTTTGCTTATAACCTTATCCATAAAAGACTCATCCGAAACGGGCGTTTCGAGCGACAGCTGTTCAAAATCAATAAGATATTCGCAAAGCATTGTAAAACAGTTTGAAGCTGTTTGCACCTGTGCAACACCGTCTTCAGCTATGAATATTTCCCTTTCTTCAATCAGCACTCTAATAGGTGCTTTTGAATTGTTATTAAGTGTTATATTCACTTTTTCTCTCCTTTTATAAACAGGGACTGCACATTAAGTACAGCCCCCGCTTTAAATTTATTCGCCGTCATATTCCTGCATACCGTAAGCATCAACAAGCGCGAAATACTCTTTTTCGCTTATTGCAACAACACTACCGTGGCGCGGCTTTAAATGATTGAGTGAATAGGACGATCTTTGAACCTGTCTGTAATTTTCAAAATCTCTTGTCATTTGTGCAAAGAATGTACCCTCGCTGTATTCATCCATAATCATCATCCAAGCGTTTGTGCCTGTAATACGGTACATCGAGCTACCCTCAACGCCCCACCAGTTAAGAGAGCAAATTGTGTAGTCTTCATTGAACGTTCCTGATGCACTCTTTGATTTAACGTAAGCTATTTTTTGTGTGAGGTCTTCTTTAAAGAACAAATAATAATATCCGTCTTTTTCGTTGTAAATCATATCACCGTCAATACATTGTATACCGGTTACCTCGACGCCATCACCGTTTACATAAGTCTCCGTTCTGCGACCGTAAAGATATTCGGGTTCGGTAAAGGTTTTGAAGTCCTCGGTGTAAAGATAATAGTGCTGTGCGTTGTCCTCGTTTACTGCTGTATCAGGGTCATCCCAAGTCGAAAGAGCGAGATAAAGCATATACTTTCCCTCCTGCTCATCCCAGATAACCTGAGGAGCCCACGCTCTGTTACAGCCTTCAAAGCCTTCAAAATCACGGAAATCCAGCACAAATTCATCTTCCCAATTTATAAGGTCATAAGACTTCCAGAATATAATTGCGTGGTTTGATACCCAGCCGTCAAGAGCGTTCATATCTGTTGCAACTATGTAATAACAAGCTTTTCCGTTTTCATCCTTTGCGCTGAAAATATACGGATCTCTAACACAGCCTGTACCGAGTGTCTGGTCGATAACTGCTTCGTTATTGTTAAGCGCGTTGAAATTATATCCGTCCGTGCTTACGGCAAAATGGATAGTCTGCTCATCTACCTCGTTACCTACAAAGTAACAGAAAAGGTATGCACCCTCTCTGCTCACAGCAGGATAAGCGTAGTTGTTGAACGTAAAGTTAAAAAGATTGTACGCAATCATAAAGATAGCCGTAATAATTCTTGTAAAAGACATAAGTGTCATATAAAGCACTCTCCTTTTAATTTGTTTTTAATTATTGTATCACAAGCAATCAATAAAAGAAATACTTTTTTCTTGTTTGTTCAAAAATATTTAATATTAAAATTTTCATTTACATTAATTTTCTGTTTATTGACTTTGTAAGAGCCGGGATATATAATTGTATAAAATATGAAAAAGCAAAAGGAGTATACTATGAAAGAGTTTTCCGAAAGATTTAAAATTGATTGCTCTGCAAAACCGCACGAAAGCCACGCTCTCGTAAAAGGCAATACGAGATTTACAATTATCACACCTTGTCTTTTAAGAGTAGAGGTTCAATCGCAAGGCAAATTCTGCGACGAGCCAACTCAAAGCGTATGGTTTCGTGATTTCGACGAGCCTAAATTTGAAGTTAAAGAGGATGGCGATATTGTCGAAATAAAAACCACAAAGGCTAATTTTCGCTATTCACTTTCTCAAAAAAAGATGCTTCGCATAAAGCTTCGTGACGGCAGAACAGTTACAAACTACACAAAAGGCAATCTCAAGGGCACCTGCAGAACGCTTGACATAACAGCGGGCATCATCACTCTGTCCGACGGTGTATGCTCTCGTGGCGGTGTTGCAATTTTAGACGACAGCGAAACTCTCGTTTTAAAAGCAGACGGTACCATTCTTCCGAGAGATAACAAGGAAACAGACAAATACTATTTCGCCTACGGCAACGATTACATAGGCGCTACCACCGACCTTTATAAATTAACAGGTAAGGTGCCTCTCATTCCGAGATACGCACTTTCAAACTGGTGGAGCAGATACAAGGCTTACTCGCAGGACGAATATTTATCTCTTATGGATAAATTCAAGCAAGAGGAAATACCCATTACCGTTGCAACAGTTGATATGGATTGGCACTGGGTAAACATCAAGGAAAAGTTCGGCAAGGACAGCCACAAAATCAGTATGCACAAAAACTTTATGGAGTTCGTATACGATTTCTGGTCAACGGGCTGGACAGGCTACAGCTTCAACACAGACCTTTTCCCGGACCCTGACGGTTTCCTCAAAAAGCTCAAGGACGACAACTACCACGTTACCTTTAACATTCACCCATCAATGGGCGTTCGTTGGTTCGAGGATCAATACGAGGATATGTGCAAGGCTATGGGACAAGACCCAAAAGAGAAAAAGCCTGTTGAGTTTGACATAACAGACAAGAAATTCACCGAAAACTACTTCGATATTCTGCACCATCCGCTTGAGCAAAAGGGTATCGACTTCTGGTGGATAGATTGGCAGCAGGGCACAAAAACCAATGTACCCGGACTTGACCCTCTTTGGGCACTCAACCACTATCACTTCCTCGACAATGCAAAGGACAACCACAGACCACTCATTCTCTCTCGTTTCTGTGGCGCAGGCTCACAGCGTTACCCATTAGGCTTTAGTGGCGATACAACACAGACCTGGAACAGCCTCGACTTCCAGCCGGGCTTTACAGCAACTGCATCTAACATTGCTTATCCTTGGTGGAGCCACGATATCGGCGGACACTGTATGGGTAAAAAGGACGATGAGCTTTATCTTCGTTGGGTACAGCTCGGTGTGTTCAGTCCCGTTATGCGACTTCATTCTACCAATAACGAATTTGCAGGCAAGGAGCCTTGGAATTACAGCGGCCCCGTTAAACGAATTGCAACAGATGCACTTCGTTTAAGACATAAGCTTTTACCGTACATCTACACTATGAACTATCGCACTCACACCGATTGCAGAGCAATTTGCGAGCCGATGTACTACGCTTACCCCGAGGACGAAAACGCATATAATTGCAAAAACGAATTCTTCTTCGGTACGCAGCTTATCGTAGCACCGATTACCGAGCATACGGCAGACAGCACAAACCTTGCAGGTGTTAATGTGTGGGTACCAAAAGGCAGATACACCGATATTTTCACAGACAGAATTTACTGCGGTAATCAATTTATTAAAATGTACCGTGATATCGATAACATTCCCGTTCTTGCAAAAGAGGGTGCGATTATCCCGATGAGCACAAACGACAGAACGAACGATTGCTCTAACCCCGAAACGCTCGAATTGCTTGTATACAGAGGAAACAACACCTTCGTGCTTTACGAGGACGACGGCGAAACTCTTTCCTACCAAAACGGTGAATATCTCAAAACTGCTTTCACGGTTAAGGAAGACGGCGACAAGGTATCCTTCAAAATCGAAAAGAGTGAGGGCGACGGCAAGGTCGTTCCCGAAAACAGAACCTTTGTTATTAAATTCAAGGATATCGTAAAAGCCGATGCTGCTGTAACGGTTGACGGCAAGAATGTCGATGCTACACTTCAAAAGTGCGGCAAAGCAACATCCCTCACAATTACAGCAAAGGTAGACGCTACAATCGAAATCGCACTCCAAAACTGCACCTTCCTTAAAAACGAGGATAAAAAAGCAGCACTTACAAACGTTATATCAAAGTTCCAAATGTCAACCGACTATAAGGGTATGCTCTTCTCCTCATTCATAAAGGGTGAAAAAGAGCTTCCGAAGGTTTCAAAGGACTTCACAGGCCCTATTGAAGAAATTTTGAAGCTTCATAACGACTGATAAAAAATTCGGCTGTTGCAAATTCAATGCAGCAGCCGATATTATTTTAAGATTTTACAACAGATGTAAAATTCACAATATATAAAAAATTTGAAGCAAGGCGATAGGCACCATTTCCATAACGGCACTTTTACCCACAACTGCAAAAATCACAAGAAAGGATGCCAAAACAAGAAATACGCAAAGCATCAATATTTTGAAGCTATTGTGTTTCTTTCTTTCAAGAAAGAAGAAAAGCACCATAGAAGCAACCACAAAAGCTATAAACAAGCCCGTAGCTATCCGCTGAGCAAGTCTTTTAGGGTTCCGCGAATCTATACTGTGTCCCAATGTAAGCGCAACAACAACCATACTAAAAAGGCCTAAAACACAAAGTGTATTCAGAAGCTTATTGTTAAATGAAAACTTTTTATACATATATTGTACATTAACAATAACACTGCCTGCTGTAAATACCGCCCAAAGCCAGAAAAAAGCTTTCTGTCCTCGCAAAGAAGCGAAATTGTTCCAAGCTCCGATGCAGGATTGTTGCCCCAAAAAGAACGGTAACAAGAGTCCGTACACAAAGCCCGCAAACAAAATCACCTGACAAAAAGGTTTAAACAGCGATTTTTTTCTTTCCGTTTTTTATTACTCCGATTCTCTTTAAAGCACTGTGATACAATTATTACAGCAGTATTAATAAGACCCTGTTTTTTCATGCAGAGTCTTATTATTCCAAAAATATAACCCTTAGTCTTCGCCGAAGTGTGTTACACCGTCTGCGTGTGTGTGATATTCAGCATAGGTTGTTGTTTCAACATCATAGTGTGTTGAGCCATCCTCATGAGTGTGATAACCCACATCATCTGCAGATGTTGTTTTACTGAGAATAATTGCAACAACAGCAAGTATAAGCACAAGCACTATAACAGGAATAAAGATTTTTTTCATTATAAAAGTCCCCTTTTTTATTAGTTGTTATATTATATCATCGTTTCTTAACTTCGTCAACCGATAAGTTTTCAGATAAATAAATTGCATTAGTTTTTGTTTGCTCTTTTATTGACAAAATACTACACTTAATGTATAATTTAAACGCAGATTTTACATGCCTGACGGAACAGTGGATAACCACAAGGGAATGTAAAATATCTTATGCCGACCGTCTGGGCAATTCAGCTTCATTTCAGTTGGATTGTCTTTTTTATTTGCTTATATTTTTTTAGGAGGTATGTATTATGCAGCATAAGAATTGGAACGGCTTTGTGCCGGGTTCTTGGCAAGACGAAATCAATGTAAGAGATTTTATTCAAAAGAATTACAAGGAATACACCGATGACAGTACCTTCCTTGCCGAACCAACCGAGCGTACAAACACTCTTATGAAAAAGGTTCAATCTCTGTTTTTGCTTGAAAGACAGTACGGTGGTGTTCTTGACATCGACACTGCAACCGTATCATCTTTAACCAGCTTTTCACCGGGATATATCGATAAGGATAACGAAATAATTGTTGGTATGCAAACCAACAGACCGCTTAAAAGAGGTGTTAACCCCTTTGGTGGTATGAGAATGGTACGTCAAGCCTGCGAGGCATACGGCTACAAGCTCAGCAGAAAGGTTGAGGAGGAATTCCGTTTCCGTACCACTCACAATGACGGCGTTTTCAGAGCTTATACAGACGAAATGCGTCAAGCAAGAAAATGCCACGTTATAACAGGTCTGCCCGACGCTTACGGCAGAGGCAGAATCATCGGCGACTATCGCCGTGTTGCACTTTACGGTGTTGACAAGCTTATTGAAGAAAAGAAAAAGGATAAGGCTCTTTTAGCAAACGAGGCTTTCAACACAGAGCGTATCCGCCTTGACGAGGAGCTTTATAAGCAAATATCCTTCCTCGGATATATGAAAGAAATGGCTCAAATGTACGGCTTTGATATAAGTGAGCCGGCAAGAAATGCAACAGAAGCTATTCAATGGACATATTTTGCTTACCTTGCAGCTATCAAGGAGCAAAACGGTGCGGCAATGTCCCTTGGCAGAGTAAGCACCTTCTTCGATATCTACATTGAACGAGACATCGAAAACGGTATTCTCACAGAAGAAACTGCCCAAGAGCTTTTCGACGATTTCGTTATAAAGCTTCGTATTGCCCGTCATCTTCGTACACCCGAATACAACGAGCTTTTCGGCGGCGACCCTATGTGGATAACCGAAGCTGTAGGCGGTATGGGCGAAGACGGCAGAACCCTCGTTACAAAAAGCAGCTACCGTATGCTCAACACACTTTATACACTCGGCTCTTCACCCGAGCCTAACCTTACAGTACTGTGGTCAAATGCTTTGCCGGAAAGCTTTAAAAGATACTGTGCAAAGGTTTCTGCAGATACAGACTCAATTCAATACGAAAACGATGATATTATGCGCCCGATTTATGGCGACGACTACGCAATAGCCTGCTGTGTTTCCGCTATGAAGCTCGGCAAGCAAATGCAGTTCTTCGGTGCAAGATGTAACCTCGCAAAGCTTCTTTTAATAGCAATAAACGGTGGTTACGATACAACAAGCGGTCTCAAAATCGGGCCTCAAATGCCTGTTATGGACACGGACAAGCTCGACTTTGATGAGGTTATGAAGCGTTTTGATGAGTATATCGTATGGCTTAGCCACCTTTATGTTAACACAATGAACATCATTCACTATATGCACGACAAG
>CAZNQI010000031.1:0-4690 GCA_964575375.1 uncultured Faecalibacterium sp. | reverse complement strand
AAGACGCAAATGGCACTTCACGACACAGCTGTCGAACGCTTGATGGCTTTCGGTATTGCAGGTCTTTCCGTTGTTGCCGACTCGCTCAGTGCAATCAAATACGCAAACGTAAAGCCCATAAAGAATTCAAAGGGCTATATCGTAGATTTTGAAACAACAGGCAACTTCCCGAAATTCGGCAACGATGACGACAGAGTTGACCTTATTGCAAAGGATATGACACACAAGGTAATAACCGAGCTTCGCAAAAATGCCACATATCGCCACGCCGTTCACACTCTTTCCGTTCTCACAATTACTTCAAACGTAATGTACGGCAAAAACACAGGTGCTACACCCGACGGCAGAAAAGCTTCAGCTCCGTTCGCTCCGGGTGCAAACCCGATGCACGGTCGTGAAGAAAACGGCGCTTTAGCATCACTCAACTCCGTTGCAAAAATAAGCTATGACGATTGCAGAGACGGTATTTCCAACACATTCTCAATCACTCCCGAAGCTCTCGGCAGAGATGAGGACGAAAGAACAAGCAACCTCGTTTCTATTCTCGACGGCTACTTCAAAAAGAATGCTCATCATATAAATGTAAACGTGCTCAACCGTGAAACTCTTATAAAGGCATACGAAGACCCGGAGGCATATCCAAACCTCACTATCAGAGTATCAGGCTACGCAGTTAACTTCAACAAGCTCTCTCGTGAGCAGCAGCGTGAGGTTATCAGCCGTACCCTGCACGAAAGTATATGAGCGAAAATACATTAAAAGGAATAGTTCATTCCTTTCAAAGTCTCGGCACATTGGACGGGCCGGGTGTTCGCTTTGTAGTATTTATGCAGGGGTGTCATCTGCACTGTGGCTGCTGTCATAACCCCGACACGTGGGATTTACAAGACGGACAACGCTTCACCGCAGAAGAGGTTGTGAAAAAAGCTGTCCGTTTCAAGGAATACTTCGGTAAAGACGGTGGTATAACGCTTTCGGGTGGCGAGCCCGTTTTACAAGCCGATTTTGCAACAGAAGTATTCACTCTTTGTAAAGGTGAAGGTATAAACACCTGCCTTGATACTTCGGGAAGTATATTAAACGATAAAATAAAGGCTCTGCTCAAGGTAACAGACCGAGTTTTGCTCGATATAAAATACACAAGTGAATTGCAGTATAGGGAATATGTGGGCTGTGAAATGCAAAATGTACTTGCCTTTCTCTCCTATCTTGAAGAAAAAGCCATCCCCGTAACACTTCGCCAAGTTATAATACCAACTCTTAACGACAACGATGAAAACATTGAAAAGCTAAAGCGTATTGCAAGCACTTATAGGTGCGTTGACAAAATTGAGCTTTTGCCGTTTAAAAAGATATGCACGGTAAAATACGAAAAAATGGGTATACCTTTCAGGTTCCGTAATATAGATGTACCGTCTATTGAAACTATGAAGCGCCTTAACGGCTTGTTAAATCAAAAATAGTTCATCCCCCGTTGCGATTAATATTGACAACGGGGACTTTTATTGCTAAAATGAAAATACGGTACTCAACCGAATAAATTTTGAAAGCGAGAAACATTATGGTAGGCTTCATTCAAACAGTTGTAGCTTTATTTTCAGCTATATTGGCTTTATTTTCAACCCTTTTCCCTTTCCTCACACCCGAAAAGGTAGATATGGATAAATTCGAGCTTGTGTGGGCAGATGAATTTGACGCAGACAGCATTGACGAAACCAAATGGCAAGGCTGCCACTTTTCAAAAGGTGATACTATGGTACGAAAAGGCGGATATTGGAATTGGGAGCTTATGAGTGTCCAAGACGGAAATCTGCATATTTCGACAAAATATTATCAGGATGGTTTTAACGGCAACTCAAAGCCCGGCTGGTATTCGGGGGCAATTTACACAAAAAATCTTTTTGAACAAAAATACGGTTATTTTGAAGTGCGTTGCATTCTCCCCGAGGGTAGTGGTATGTGGTCGGCATTTTGGCTCAACTGCAACGGTATGGCAAACGAAAACGGCAGTGGCACAGACGGTGCGGAATTAGATGTTTTTGAATCGGCATATTATTCCGACACGTTTAAAAACAGAGTTTCAAGCAACATTCATTATGACGGCTACGGTGAAAATCTCAAAAGTCAAAATGTTACTACACCGTTTATTATAAACAACAACCCATACAAAGACTTCAACACCTACGGTCTTGAATGGAATGAAAATGAATATATTTTCTACATAAACGGCATAGAAACAGGTCGTTCAAGTTTCGGCGGAACTTCTCAAGTTCCCGAATATCTCATCCTCTCGGTTGAGGTCGGTGGTCAAAACGGTGTTGCTGCAGACAACTGGGCAGGCCCTGCACTCGAGAAGGACGCTACTCCAACGGATTTCATCGTGGACTATGTAAGAGTTTATCAATATAAATAACTAACACCAGGGGACAGGTTACTATTGTGCAAAAATGCACAATGAACCGGTCCCCTTATATATTAACAACGTCAAGGAGTGGTATATGATTAAATTCGATAAGCTTTGAAAGCTATGCAAATGAAAACATTTCACATATTATTTAAGAGAGAAAAGCGGAATAGACAGCAAAACTACCGGACGCTTAAGAAACAACGAAAACGCTTCATAAGCTTTTCAGTGTTTTGAAGTGCAAACTCGAAGATATTGCAGAATTTGTAGAAAAACAAATCTTCGCTATACGCAAAAAAACAGCCCCACCGAACTTCGGCAGGGCTAAATTTTTACTTAAAATATTTCTCCAAGTCAAAACGATTTTTAAATTCGAAAAAGTGTTCGAGAAGCTTTGTAAAGCGACTTATTAAAAAGCCGTTTACCAAAGCACAAATAACCGTGCCGAGCTTTACACCCTCGAAGACACCGAAGCCGAAAAACGAGAACGACAGAATAATTCCCAAAACCACACTAAAGCAATCGTAAGCTGTTTTCATCTTGTTTATATCAAGCTTGAGTTTTTGCGACAGCTCTTTCACTATCAGCTCATACGCTTCGGGCGATATGTATGTATGAAAGAACAGCGACACTGCCAAAGAGCAGCACAACGACCCGAGTACATACCACACCACACGAATCAAAAATGTGTTGTCGGGCAGCGACAAGATAACATTCATAGCTATATCGAGCAAGGTTCCATACAGAACAGCCGTTACAAAAGAAAACAGATACGCCATTTTAAATTTTCTCATCAATATAATCGTAGCAAGGACTAAAAAGCCTTGAAAGAAATACTCTGCCACCCCAAAGGTAAACCACGGCAGGTATTGCACTAATTTGAGATGTATAATGTATGCAGGTGCCACCACCATAGACATACCGAAGTTCGCTTTTTCGGTGAACGCTGCGGCAAACGCCATTATAATCAAGCCCAGAACATAGGACAGTTCAGTATAAAAAACTTTTTTCTTCATATCCTTCTCCTTGAAAAAGAGCCTTTGGCGTTTAATTAAGAAACACCAAAAGCCTTTTAATTTTTCACTTTTTAACACTTAAGCTAATGTCGGTGCAAAATTATGTTATCTTCGTTTTTTAATTATGTATTATCTGCTTCGCTGAATGATAAACAATGCTTATAACAGAATTTTGGTGCACCCAATCGCCTTCTTTAAACTTAGTTGCGCCGTCTATAAGGATTTTTAGTACACTTCCCTCTTTAGATAACGCCCAATTTTGCAGGCACCCATATACCTTTATCAAAGCTCGTATTTCCATCAATACTAATTGATACAACTTTGCCGGGCTTATGTTTCTTTTCGCAGACGGTTACTCTATTTACCGAAACGTTATTGAAGCCTGATTTAACAAAGGCGTCTACTACTGTTTCATAGCTATCGCCAACATAATATTTATAACCTTTAAGAATTGGAAGCAATGCGTTTCTACAATCTAAAACGCTAACACATTTTGAAAGAGCAGTAATATTTGCAAAAGTTTCACCTTTTGCCCATTCTGTACATTCATAAGCTCTGACAGCAACCAACGAGTGCGTTGCTTGATTAAACATCATAAACTCTAACGCTTTATTCCGTTTGTCATCTTTCACCATTTTTTTGTATTCAATGCCTTGTTGCATAAAAGCAGCTGTATTAGCTTTTCCACAAACGTTTTTATCAAAGCCTGCAAAAGCCATACACATTCTGACTATATTGTCGGCTGTACCATCACGAATCGCAGCAGCTCTATCGGCTGAAAATTCATATTCAGAGCATACCACACCGACAATTTCAACGAAAAGCTCTATGTTTTATATTATACTGCTTTTTGCAAGCTTTTCAACATTATCGCCTAATATTGTTGAAAAGCTAATCGTCTATAGAAAACCTTTTCCAGAAGCTTACTCCCCACGGATGCTTCTGTTCTTCCCATTCATCACGGTATTTGAGAAGCTTACCTCGCATTTGTCTGACCGTTTCTTTGTATTCAGCTTTTTCTGCAAGATTTACCGTTTCCCAAGGGTCAGCTTTTATATCGTAAAGAAATGTCCATTTATCTTCTTTTTTGTCTCCGTTACGATATTCAATAAGCTTATACCTTTTATCCTTAACACCACGCACAAACTCGTCAAAGATAAGGTACAATTCATCACGGAAGGTATCTTCTTTGCCTTCGTCAAGAAGATGTGCAAAGCTTTTGCCGTCTACCGAATCAGGTATATCTATGCCTGCTTTTTCGCAAAGTGTA
>CAZNQI010000030.1:0-13928 GCA_964575375.1 uncultured Faecalibacterium sp. | reverse complement strand
ATCTCAAAGGGTGATGCCCAGGCAGTTTTCTGCAGCAAGTCATATATCAGCACTGCTGAGCTTCATATTGCCAATGATGACAGATGCCAGAAGGTATTCCTTATGAGTGGCGATAAAGAAGCTGATAAATTTATGACAATCGATGCTCTTGCCGAACTCGGCAGAGCAGAGCTTGCAAAAGGCAACAGAGACTTCATCGACCACGAAGTTCAGAAGGATGACCTTGCTGCTATACTCTTCACATCAGGCACAACAGGCACAAACAAGGGCGTAATGCTTTCACATTACAACATTGCTTCAAACGTTGAAGGTGTTCTTGATTTCGTCGGTTCAGAGCTTTCAACTATGTCAATTCTTCCCATGAACCACGCTTATGAGCTGTCCTGCAGTGTTCTTACCGCTATTTATATGAACGGTATCATTTACATTAATGACAGCCGTAAGAATATTCTTCCGAATATCAACGACTACAAGCCCAACGCTATGGCAGTTGTTCCTTTGGTGCTTGAAGCAATCTACAACGGTATCTGGAAGACAGCCGAGGAAACAGGCAGGGCACCCCTTCTAAAAAAGATGGTTAAAATCAGCAACAAGCTTCTCGATGTCGGTATTGATATAAGACCTGTTGTGTTCAAGACAATAAAGGATAAATTTGGCGGAAGATTCCCGACAATGTCATGTGGTGGTGCTCCTGCAAGAGCTGACCATATCAAGAGCCTTTCTGAAATCGGTTTCAGAATTATCGGTGGTTACGGTATGACAGAGGCATCTCCTACAATTACACTCCACGATAACGGCAGGAAGAAGCCAACTGCAGCAGGTAAGGCATTCCCGAAAGCACAGTTTAAGATTCACGAGCCGGACGAAGAAGGTATAGGTGAAATTTGGGTTAAGGGCGACAACGTTACAAAGGGCTACTACAAAGACGAAGAAGCGACTGCAGCATCTTTCGAGGACGGATGGTTCAAGACAGGCGACTATGGTAGACTTGACGAGGACGGCGACCTTTATATCACGGGCAGAAAGAAGTTCCTTATCATTCTTCCCAACGGCGAAAATATCTTCCCGGAAACAGTTGAAAGCCATGTTATGGAAAGTCTTTTGTATGCACATGAGGTTGTGGCATTTGAGCAAAATGTCCAAATCGCAGGCAGACAAAACACTGTTATGGCAGTTGCTGTTTATGTTGAAAAGGGCGAATTTGACGAAGGTATGACAGAAGAGGACATCATTGCAAAGGTTAAGGCAGATGTTTCCGAATCTAATAAGGGTCAGCCATCATACAGAAAAATCCAAAATGTATATGTGTCTTTCAAGGAGTTTGAAAAGAATTCAACAAGAAAGATTATAAGACAAAAGGTTATTGATACATATACAAAGGATACACAAACAGTATAATTTTAATTTGCTATATAAAGGAGGTAAAAATATTATGCTTGAAAGAATGATATCGGTTATTTGCAAGTTTGTTGATATCGATCCGAGCACTCTTAGTGAGGATACAAACATAAGAAGCGAGCTTGCTCTCAATTCTTTGGAGCTTATCAATATGGCTTTGGCTATTGAAGATGAGTTTGATGTTGAGATTCCTGACCGCGAGGTTGCTAACATTGAAACAATCGGTGATGCTATTAAAATCATTGAAAAGTACATGGAAGACTGATAAAAAAGCTGCTCGAAAGGGCAGCTTTTTTAAATGCAGAATGAAGTAGCAAGTAGGAAGTAGAGAGTAGGAAGGGATAATTCTCAATGTATGCGTGAGCATACAATTCATGGTGTAGCCAATTCATAATTCATTCAATATAATCCGGAGCGAAGCTACCCATATTGCTCATTACTAATTACTAACTCCTAACTCCTCACTTCTAACTATCAACTGTGAGTAAGATTTTTTCAAAAAACTATTGACAGGTACACT
Source organism: uncultured Faecalibacterium sp. (assembly GCA_964575375.1). Taxonomy (GTDB): domain Bacteria; phylum Bacillota; class Clostridia; order Oscillospirales; family Acutalibacteraceae; genus UBA6857. The sequence continues at coordinate 12,010 of CAZNQI010000030.1, read as the reverse complement.
TTTTTGTGTTAATATGTTAGCACGCTAAAGCGATAAACTGAATATCGCAATATTATCAAAGAGGAGTTTTATTATGAACAAAAAAATTATTGCTTTAATCGTTGCAGTACTTATGGTTGTTATGTGCTTTGCTTTTGCAGCATGCAGTGGCGGAACACAAGACGATACAACTAAAACAGAATCAGATCTCGCTTATATCAAAGATAACGGCAAAATGATTATCGGTTACACAGAATTCGCACCGATGAATTATAAGGATGACGATGGTAACCTTATTGGTTTTGAAACAGAGTTCGCAAAGGCTGTTTGTGCAGAGCTTGGTGTTGAAGCTGAATTCCAGCTTATCGATTGGGGCGCAAAGGAAACTGAGCTTAAGTCAAAGACAATCGACTGTATTTGGAACGGTATGACAATTACAGCTGAAAGACAAGCTGAAATGGAAATTTCAACAGCATATATGGCTAATAAGCAGGTTCTTTTGGTTAAGGCAGAAAATGCAGACAAATATCTCACAGCTGAAGATCTTGCAGGCGCAAATATCGTTGCCGAAATCGAATCAGCAGGTGAATCTGTTGCTAAAGAGGATGAATTCTTTGCAAACGCTAAGTATACAGCAGTTGACTCACAGGCAAAGGCACTTATGGAAGTTGCTTCAGGTGTAGCAGACGGTTGTGTTGTTGACTATGTTCTTTCAATCGGTATGATTGGTGAGGGCACAGATTATGAAGATTTAGTTGTAGTTGACGAACTCGCATTCGCTGACGAGGAATACGGTATCGCTTTCCGTAAGGGTGCAGACACTTGTGCAGCAGTTAACGAGGCTATTTCAAAGCTTGTAGCTAACGGTGAACTTGCAAAGATTGCTGAAAAGTATAAGCTCACAGAACAGATTATAGCAAAATAATTTAAAGAAAAAACAAACCGATGCCGTCCGCAAAGACGGCATTTTGGTTGTTTGATGCAGAGGATAATATATGGATTTTACAGCAGTAAATGCCGATTTGTTTCTCGGCTTTTTTGAAAATATAAAACTTTTTGGCATAACATTGTTATTCGCAATTCCTTTGGGTCTTGTTGTAGCATTCGGGTCTATGACAAAATTTGCGCCGATTCGTATGCTTACGAGAGCTTTTGTTTGGATTATAAGGGGTACACCGCTAATGCTTCAGCTTTTTGTTGTCTTCTATGTTCCGGGACTTATATTCGATCTTAAAATTCCCGGTGATAATCCGAGAATGACAGCGGCGGCAATTGCTTTTGTTATAAACTATGCCTGCTATTTTTCAGAAATCTATCGTGGTGGTATTGAAGCAATACCGAAAGGACAGTATGAAGCGGGTCAAGTTTTAGGTATGACCAAAACACAAACCTTTTTCAGGGTTGTTCTTATGCAGGTGGTTAAGCGTATAGTACCGCCGATGGGTAATGAAATTCTTACTCTTATCAAAGATACTTCTCTTGCAAGAGTTATAGGTGTGCTTGATATTATTATGGTTGCAGGCCAATTCTCTGCTCGTGGTGTTATCTGGCCACTGTTCTATACAGCAGTATTCTTCCTTGTTTTCTGTGGTATACTTACTATTGTTCTCGGCAAGGTGGAAAAGAAGCTTGATTATTACAAGGCTTAAGGAGGAAAAGAAATGGCAATTCTTGAAGTTAAAGACATAAAGAAAAGTTTTGGCAGAACGCAGGTACTTAAAGGCGTATCTTTTTCTCTCAATGAGGGTGAAGTGCTTTCGATTATCGGCTCTTCGGGTAGTGGTAAGACAACACTTCTTCGTTGTATAAACTTCCTTGAAAAGGCAGATAGCGGACTTATAACCGTTGACGGCGATGTTATTTTCGACGGTGCAGGAGATGTGCAGGCAAATTCAAAGGAAATAAGAGAAAAGCAGCTCAAGATAGGACTTGTTTTCCAGCAATTTAATCTTTTCCCTCAATACGATGTTCTTCAAAATGTTACCCTGGCTGTAAAATTAAGGGCTAAGGAGCGTCCCGATTTCAAAAAGAACAAGAAGCAAATTTACGCTGAAATTGAAGAAAAGGCTCTTAAAATTCTTGCAGAAATGGGGCTCAGCGATAAAGTTCACAGCTATCCTTGTCAGCTTTCGGGTGGTCAACAGCAAAGAGTTTCTATTGCAAGAGCTATGGCACTCGAGCCGAAAATTTTATTTTTCGACGAGCCTACCTCGGCACTTGACCCGGAGCTTACGGGCGAAATTCTCAAGGTTATAAGAGAGCTTGCAAAGAGCAATATGACAATGGTTATAGTAACTCACGAAATGAACTTTGCAAAGGAAGTTTCCGATTATATCGTATTTATGGACGACGGCGTTATTGCCGAGCAGGGCGATGCACAAGAAATTATAAACAACCCCAAAACCGACAGATTGAAAGCGTTTCTCAGCAAGCTTTCCGATTGAGTGTGTTGAGAATTTGAATTTAAGTCTTTACTTTTAAGGTTTAATGTGTTAAAATGTTAAAGATAAGCATTTTAGCTTAAAAAGTAAATGTTCCTAAAGGAGAAAAAAATGATAGAAAAAAATAACGAAAAAACCTTGAATAACATTCGATATTTGTATGAGATTATTCTTAAAATTGATACTATAGAAGAGTGTGAGGCTTTGTTTGAGGATCTTTGTACAAAAACCGAGCTTGCTTCAATATCGCAAAGACTTGTTGTTGCAAAGATGCTCAGCGAGAAAAAGGTATATAGCGACATTGTTGCACAAACAGGTGCAAGCACAGCCACAATCAGCCGTGTTAACCGTTCACTTGCTTTCGGTGCAGGCGGTTACGATAAAATTTTTGGTAAGAAAGATTGAGGCTCTATTATGGCAGGTTATGGCGACTTTGCGTATTATTATGACTTATTGACAGAAAATGTTGACTATAACGCCAGAAGCAAATATATTACTGATCTCCTTGTCAAAAACGGTATTGATGGGGGGATTTTGCTTGATTTGGCGTGTGGTACGGGTGAGCTTTCGTTTTTTATGAGCGAAAAAGGCTTTGACGTTATTGGTGTTGACGCTTCTCACGATATGTTGTCGGTAGCTTTGGAAAAGAAGATGAAAAGGAATGACGAGCAAACCATTTTTCTTTGCCAAAGAATGGAAGAGCTTGACCTTTACGGTACGATAAATGCCGCCGTTTGTACTCTCGACAGCATAAATCACGTTACGAGTGAGGAAAAGCTTAAGGAAACTTTTCGCAGAGTTTCACTTTTTATGGAGGATAAGGGCATTTTCATTTTCGATGTAAATACTCCTTATAAGCACAGAAGTATTCTCGGTAACAATACCTTTGTTTATGATATGGACGAGGTTTATTGTGTTTGGCAAAACAGTACGGACGACAATCTTTTAACCGAGATAAGCCTTGATATCTTTGAAAAAGACGAGGAAGAGGACGTTTACTACAAATACAGCGAAAGCTTTTGCGAAAAAGGTTATGAAGTCGAATATCTTAAAAAACTTTTAGAAGAATATAAGTTTGAAGTAATCGCAGTATATGATGAGATGACAGAAAACAATTTGAGCGAAAACAGTGAAAGGGCAGTTTTCGTTGTAAAAAAACACGGCACACAGTGAAAATATGAAAGGTGCGATTTAATTTGGGTAAATCAGTAAGATGTATATCTATAGACGGTACTTTAACAGCGATGGCAGTAAATTCCACAGATATTGTTAATATGGCGCAGGAAATTCACAAGACATCGGCAGTTTGTTCTGCTGCACTTGGCAGACTTTTAACTGCGGCTTCGCTTATGGGTTGTGCATTAAAGGGTAAAGACGACAGCGTAACACTTCGTCTTAAAGGCGGCGGCCCCATAGGCACGGTGCTTGCCGTATCAGACAGCGACGGTAATGTCAGAGGCTATGTTGGCGAGAGCGTTGTTGAAATTCCGCTCAACGAAAAGGGCAAGCTCGATGTTTCGGGCGCAGTTGGAAAGGATGGTTTCCTCACCGTTATCAAAGACCTCGGACTTAAAGAGCCTTATGTTGGTCAAGTGCCGATTTTGAGTGGTGAGATTGCAGAGGATATAACAGCGTACTATTCTATAAGTGAGCAGACGCCTACGGTTTGCGCTTTGGGCGTACTTGTAAACCCCGACCTCACAATCAAGGCGGCAGGTGGACTTATTATTCAGCTTTTGCCTACTGCACTTGACGATACCATAGACCTCGTTGAAAAGAGTATTGAAAATCTTGAGCCGATTTCATCTCTTATTGCTTCGGGTATGACACCTGAGGAAATTTGCAGACACGCACTAAAATATTTTGAGCTTGATGTTTTGGACGAAAGCGAGCCTACCTACAAATGCTACTGCTCAAGGCAAAGAGTTGAAGCAGCACTTCTCAGCACAGGCAGAGATGAGCTTCTTGAAATGGCAAAAGACGAAAAGACCGAGGTTTGCTGTCAGTTTTGCGACAAGAAGTATGCGTTCAGCAGTGACGATTTAAAGAGATTGTCAAAGAGCTGATTGAAAAGTAGTCAAGTAGGAAGTAGGAAGGAATTGCGGTACGCAAAAGCCGAAATGGTTAAAAAAGAGGACGGGTAACCGTTGTGCATTAACAAGTAGGCTACAATATAATAAAATAAATATTTGACGTGAGGTTTATTATGAAAATTATTAAAAACGCAATTCGTTGCAATCTTTGCGGCGATGAAATTGAATCAAAAAGTGTTCACGATTTCGTTACTTGCAGTTGTAAGGCTTGCTCTGTGGATGGCGGTCATGAGTATCTTCGCAGAGTTGCTCCCTCAAAAGATGCTTTCACCGATATTTCTGTTGCTGAAACGCAAAACGATGAAGATGGAAAGACGGCAGATTAAGCTTGCTATAATCACATTTATTTAAGGAAATTGTATAGTGGAAAGCAAACCAATGTAAAAATAACAGCTTCAACATAAAAAACTACAAGTCTATCTTTTTGACAGACTTGTAGTTTTTAATTTATACAGTATTTTATATCATCATTAACAGTTTTGTGGGTGATTTTAAATTATAAATCGTACATTGTTTCATTGCTTTCTCTCAGCTTGTTCAGTAAATCTTCCATTTCTATAGGCATTCGCGCCTTAAGTGAAATAACCTCATTTGTAACCGGGTGAGTGAATGTTATGCTTTCGCAGTGTAGCGCTTGATGTGATATAGTCTCGTGTGCCTTGCCGTACATCGTGTCGCCGTAAAGTGGCGCACCGAGATATGCAAAATGCACTCTTATTTGGTGTGTCCTGCCCGTTTCAAGGTCAATTCTCAAAAGAGAGTAGTTCTTGCCGTATTCCTCAACGTGATAATGCGTAACGGCTCTGTCTCCTCTGTCGTCGGCAGTGCGGTATGTCTTTATCGGGTCGGGTCTGTAAATCGGCTTGTCTACTGTGCCGTCCTTTGTGAAAGCCTTTGTGGGTATTGCAAGGTACTGCTTTTTGATTTTACCCGAAAGTCGTGCGGCGGCGTGTGAATTGAGCGCACACACAACAATACCCGATGTACCCTTGTCAAGTCTGCCAACTGCTCTAAAGGTTGAGCTTTTACCGCTTTTCAAAAGATGCCCTGCAACAGCGTTTGCAAGCGTGTCTCCTTGGTGGTTGTGCGATTCGTGCATCGGCAAGCACGCAGGCTTGTTTGCGACCAAAATATCGTCATCCTCGTAGATGATTTCGAGTGGAAAATCAGATGGTATCGGTGATTTTTCGTCCTCGGGCAGGTTTAGCGTGATAATATCGTTTTCATATACGATATCGACCGTTCTTATATGCTCGCCGTTTCTTTCTATGCCGTTTGGCACTCTTTTAAGTGAGCGTATCAGATGCAAAGAAATATTAGCTTCGCCCCTCAAAAAGCAAAGTAGCTTTTGGTTTGCATATTCTTTTGGTACTTTATAGTTAATGCTTCTCAATTCAGTTTACCTTTTTTGAGTATTCGGCGAGCAAACGCTGCTTTTCATCCCAAAGCTTTTGCGAAAGGTCAACATAGTATGTGTGTGGATTTTCAAAACGCTTAACCTCGTCCCAAAGAGTGTCGTTGACCTGCGATGAGCAGTACGCCTTTATGTCCTTTACATCGGGTGAATCATAGCAGGGAACACCCTTGTCGAAAATTTTAACAAGCAAGGGCTTTGCTGTGTAGTTTGTAACGAGCTTTCTTTTCCAGGTGTGAACAGGGTCGAAAAGCTCATAAGGCTCATTGTCGTCAATTTCTTCGTCGAGTAAGGTTATAACATCAGCGATGGCCTTGCCTGTTGCATTGTCGAAAAGACGATACACCTTTTTAGCGCAAGGAGTTGTGATTTTTTGCACGTTTTCGCTGAGCTTAATTCTCGGTACGGGCACACCGTTTTCCTCAACGGCAACAATTTTATAAACACCGCCGAAAACAGGGGTCGATGCTGCAGTGATAAGTCTTTCACCAACACCGAATGAGTCTATTTCGGCACCTTGAATGAGCATATCACGGATAATAATTTCATCAAGCGAATTGCTTGCTACTATTTTGCAATCGGGGAAGCCTGCCTCGTCGAGCATCTTTCTTGCTTTGCGAGAAAGGTATGTGATGTCGCCGCTGTCTATTCTGATACCCTTTGGTCTGAAGCCACGGGGAAGTACCTCTCTTTTAAAAGCCTCAATAGCATTGGGTATACCTGACTTTGTAACGTTGTAGGTGTCAACGAGCAAGGTGCAGTTGTCGGGGTACTGTCTTGCGTATGCGCAAAAAGCCTCTAATTCATCGCCGAAAAGCTGTATCCAAGAGTGAGCCATTGTACCCACAGCGGGAATACCGAAATCTCTTTCATCTATTGCGCAGGCTGTTGCATCGCATCCTCCGATATATGCAGCTCTTGCGCCGTAGATTGCAGCATCATAGCCTTGTGCGCGTCTTGAGCCGAATTCCATTATAACTCGGTCGCCTGCAGCTCTTTTGAGTCGGTTTGCCTTTGTTGCGATAAGGCTTTGGTGGTTTATGGTGAGAAGTATCATAGTTTCGATAAGCTGGGCCTCTATAACAGGACCCTTAACGGTGATGATTGGCTCGCCCGGGAAAATTGGAGTGCCTTCCGGGATTGCCCAAACATCACAGCTAAATTTGAAGTTTCTTAAATATTCAATAAAGTCCTCATTAAAGCCCTTTCTTGCGAAAAGCTCAAGGTCTTTTTGTGTGAATTTGAGGTTTTTAAGGTAATCGATAAGCTGTCTTAAGCCTGCCATAATAGCGAAACCGCCATTATCGGGAACTTTACGAAAGAACATATCAAAGTATGTTATAGTGTCTTGCATACCGTTTGCAAAATAACCGTTTGCCATAGAGAGTTCATAAAAGTCCATAAGCATGGTAAGATTTCTTGATTCAAGTGTATTGCTCACAATTTGCACAGCCTTTCTTTTTTGTATTTAGAGCTATTATACTACTTAATTTTAGGTTTTTAAAGTACTTTTCAGCATTTTTATTGCAAAATGTTAAAGTCATAGAAAAACGGGTCTGCGCTTAGTGCAACAGACCCGTTAAATTTTATCTTACGGTCTTATTTGTATTCGTTAATCAGCTCATGGAACGCTGCTGAAATTGTTGATGCAGCTTTCGGGCCTACGGAAATCATTTCGTGTGAAGCCGAAGAGTCGTAATCGTTATCGGGAACGATATAACCGAGAGCATCATTACAAAGACCGAATGTGAGAACATTATCATCCTCGTCAAAAAGAGTTTCAAGTGCATCGTAAGCATATTCTGTACCGGTAAATGATTTCTCTGCACTTAAGAAGCCACCGTAAACAATTTCGGGGAATACTTCACCGGGCATCATAAGAATCTTGATATTATTGCCGATTTCAGCATAACCGATTTCTGTTGTCATCTTGATTATTCCACCATCGGAATAGCCCTTTGCACTGGTAAGGCCGACCCTTTCAACAAGTCGGAAAATGAAATTGTCAACCGGAAGCTCAACCTGCTTGTGAACAACATTGAGAATGGGAGCTACAGGAACAGCCTTTTGGATAAGCTCTGCATAAACATCAGCAATCTTATTTGCGTACTGTGTGATTTTTTCAATATCCGTGTCTCCCTCAATACCGTTTGAAGCACCGAGATTACCGTGGATTGCTCCGCCGATTGCGCCTTGAATGAAGACGAAATCTGCATTGTATTTTTCGTCTACTGCTTTGTCAAGATAATAAGGATAGTCAGCAGAAATTTTTGTGTTTGCCCATTCGATATAAACGGGATGTGCGCCGAAGTTTGAAATGAAAATCTCTCTTTTTGCACTGTCGTCCGGCACAAAACGGAAAAGATGAATGTTTTCATCGTAGGAACGAGGCGCTCTGCCGTCGGTAAAGAAGTTTGAGTAGTTTCCTGTGCCGTAATAAAGCTCGCCCTCGCTTCTTGTTTCGTAAGCTCTTCTGATAGCATCTGCTGTCTTTTCGATAAGAGCGTTCATATACTTTTCGTTCTTGCCCGTTTCGGGGATAGTTCCCCAAAGACCCTGGGTATCAACAGCGGTGTGTGTATGAGTAACACCAACATTAACACTCGCAATGCCGTCTGCGCCGATAATATCAGCGAGCTTCTCTCTTATAAGCTTTACGTCGTTATTCATAAGACCTACTGCATCGATCCACGCAAAAGCGACTGCACCTCTGCCTGAATTGTCGTCAAGCACGGCTGCCTTAACCCATAATTCATCGATGACACCTGTTGCTTCTTGAGCAGGAAATTTAAGATAACCACCGAGAAAATATTTTTCTTCGTCGTAATCATCGGGGGTAAGCTCGTTTTCAGCGTAGCCCACACTCCATTTTTCCGAAACAGCCTCGTCAATAAAGGTTGACGTACCTGTGAGGAAGTTCGATGTAAGGTCAAGTGTATCCTTTTTGTCGAAACCGAGGCCTGTACCACTTTGAAAAGCTCCGGTAAGAAGCAGCGTGATACCTGTGATAAGCGCTGTTACGCTGGCAATTATTCTTGTAATTATGTTCATATTTCTTCCTCCTTATGTTTAGGTAATCTTATTATATACCACAGCAACTAATTTTTCAAGAAGAAAACAGGAAATCGGCAGAATGGGTAAATTGTAAAACCGCCAGCTAAAAGTATAGCTATAGCTATTGATTTTTTGTCCTCCTTTTCGTATAATGTATTAACAAAAGAATTTATCCTCAATGTTTAGCGTTATTACTGCTTTTTAAAGAAAATTTACATTGAAGATAATGCACTTTGGTTTTATAATATTTTAAAAAAAGAGAAAGGAACATTTTATGTTTAAGGGTGAAAAACTATGAGTTATGAAAATCAGATTTGTTTGCCTGAATGTTACAAAAAAAGAGAAAGCGCTACTCTTGCGGCGATAGGTAAAATGCTTACGGAAACTGCCGCAGACATAATGGTAAGCAACAGTAATATCAACGCTGATTTAACATTAGACAGAGTCGGCTGTATTGGAGTTATCGCATCGTTCGCTTGCAGAATGTGCCTTGCTGACGGGAATGTTAATACACGTGAATTGGCATATTTGAGTATGCTTTACGATGAAATTGAAGATTTAAGTGATGTAGAGGAGTTTTCTGAAATATGCGACGATGAAACAATTGAAACGCTTGATGCACTTACGGATGAGTCGCCTGAACTGACAAGAGCTATAATCAGAGTTTGTGCGATTGCGGCGGCGATAGATGGAAGCTACGATGTTGATGTCGTCACGGGAGAGGTTTATATGAGTGAACCGGAAAGTAATTTTATGTATAAACTGCTTTCTGCGGTGAGCGATTGATGAAAAGGGGATAAAGGTATGAAAACTGACAGATTTTCAAATTACGAATTTCAACAGGACATAGAAGATAACGAAAAGGCATACAAAAAGTCTAAGAAAAATCTTTTGTATATAGTACTTTCCTTTGTGGTTTGCCTTGTGATGTACGGAATTTTAAAGGTGGTGGGTTGATATGGATTTGAGCAAAGTTTCAACGGAAAATCTTAAAAAATTAAGAATATATCCTGACTTTAGAGATGACCCGCTTTTTAAAGGCGTTATGCAGATTTTAAAAAATGACAGAGACATTCGTTCGGAAAATTGGAAAGTGCCTACAACATTTCGTCTTTATGCAGTACTATCGTTTGGTGGTGCTTTGGGTGGACTTATACCGCAGGTGATTTATTTTTTAGTAGCGGTAATTTATTCCTATAACGAGTGGAATTTTGGCTCTTTCGGTTCAAAGTTTTTGCTTTTAGCGTTTTCCCTTATAAGTGCAGGTGTCAATTGGTTTTTGGCAAACGAGCATGATAACTACGGGTATGATAAGAGGATAAACAGTATAATCGTTGTTATAACGTATATACTTTTACGATTTTTTCACACCAAGATTTTTTTCACGTTACTTATAAGTATGGCAATTCAAAGTTTAATTTCCGCTGTGTTCTATTATTTTACCACGGTACGCGAAATGAAGAAAGAAACAGAAGAAACCTATGTTGCGGTGAAAAAAACTCAAAAGAAAATTGCTGAAGCGGAAGAGTTTTTTGAAAAGACTTACGAAGTACTTAAGCAAAGAGTTGCGCTTTGCAACGCAGAGCTTCAAAGAAGAGGTGTTGCACCGGTTTATCCTTTGGGTAATCTTTGGTGGGAAAAAAGGATAAATTGGACTATAGCTTTATACGGCGACCTTTTTAATGATGAACACTGCGCAAGGTATAAAAGTTATGCATCCTATGACGAGTATGACCTTAAAACAAGGCAGGTTGCAGGTACCACAGAGCACGAGTTTACTTTGCAGGTGCATAAAGAATTTTTTATGTTTGAAATACCTAAGCATAAAAATGCAGATATTTTTGCTCAAATAAAAGAAAAGAAATTTCAGTGCTTGTTCTCTCGCTCTATAAATGATTTTGATGTTAACACCTGCGATATTATCGCACTTGGTTGCAAATGGACCAAGTACGACTCGGATAAATCGCAAACAACGATGCGTGTATCACCCACGCAAAGTCAAATTGACGACGCAAGAAGAAGGATAAACTCAAATCAAGATGCAAATGAACGTCTTCATAATGCTTACTATAGAGGTGCTGCTTTAACGCATGACGAAATGTTCTGGGCGACCGGTGGTAAGGGCGTCTCGTGGCAAGATCAAATGATTAGCGACAATAAAAGAAGAAATGACCTTGATAAGTTTATCAAAAATAACACCTACGACGATGTTACATACGACAGTTCAACAAGAAAGTCTGATAATAGTGCCGTATTTATGTATATTATCAACGGTGTTGTTTTCTACACGAATGAGCCACCGCTTTGTTATATCAGCAACAAATATACACTGGAAAACAGTTCGAAATGGATAGGCAGCAGAGAGGTGGAAATTGAAGCCGCGATTTTGCATTTGATTTTGCATGAGCCGAAAATTTCTCGTGTTGTTGTGGGTAATATCTGGAACAGCTTTGGCGAAAAAGAGGAAAACGAAGAAATTTACGCTAAAGTTTTGCATGAATTTGTAACGTCGGAAATGTATGAAAAACACTTTAAAAAATAAAAAGGAGTTAGTTTAATATGAGATTTATCAGAGGCATTTGTTCAATTTTGTCGTTTGACTTTATAATTCTTGGCGTTTGCAGCTTTATCGCTTCGTTTTTCAGAAGCGATATGAGCTTCATAAACATTCCGGGAATAATTATGGTTGCTTTGGGTGTGGGTATAAATTGCCTGTTTTCTATGAAAGAGAAGTCTGAATATAGGGCTATGGCGGCGAGATATTTCTTTTTCAACGGCGTGATTTTGTTTACATATTTAACGATCGTTTTCTTCCCTATCGGCAAGATGATAAAAAACACTTTGCCCATTTCGTTTGATGCTTGGGTTGAAGGCAATCTCAGCGATTATAAGAAGATTGAACAGAAAAAGGTTATAAACAACAGTAAATATGAGATTATGAGACTTCTTGATTTAGATGATTTTGAAGATTAAAAAAACAAGGGGAACGGCTGCGCTTGAGGAGTCGTTCCCTTTTAATTTGAGTTTAA
>CAZNQI010000029.1:0-13985 GCA_964575375.1 uncultured Faecalibacterium sp. | reverse complement strand
TTGAACCTTCACCTAGCTCACCGTCGCCGGTTACAACATTAGTGCGATAATCCTTACCGAGAACTCTTGCTGCAAGTGCAGTACCTGCTGCGATTGAAGCACCATGACCGAGTGAACCTGTTGAAGCGTCAACACCTACAACCTTGTTTGAGTCAAGGTGCATACCCATCTTTGAGCCTGAAAGGTTGAAAGTCTTAAGAAGCTCAACATCATTAAAGCCCTTATCGCAAAGTACAGGAGCATAAGCAATTGCTGCATGGCCTTTTGAAAGGATAAAACGGTCTCTGTCTTCCCACTTGGGATCGTCAACCTTAATGTTGAGGTACTTGTGATAAAGAACGGTAAGAAGATCCAGAACGCTCATACCGCCGCCGAGATGTCCGCTGCCTGCCCAAACAGTTGTTTGAATTGTAAGCTTACGAAGCTCATAAGCTTTTTTTTCAAGGGCAAGCCATTCCTGTTTTGAAAGTGGCATAATGTTTTCCTCCATAAAATTATATTTTCACGCTTTTTGATTATTTTCAAAAAGCATAAGTTACATTTTTAGCCTTTTATTTCAGGATGATTTTTTGCTACGATGCCAAAGCATTCGTCAGCAACTTCCAATGTATGCTTAATGTCCTCATCTGTAAGAGAAGCATTAATGAAGTGGTTGTGGTGGCTTGTAAGGAAAATTCCTCTTGAAACCATTTCAGCAATCCACTCTTGATGAAGCAACAAGCTGTCATCGTTAGCTATTCTCAAATAGAAAAGTGCCGGTGCGCCTGAAGCGATAAGGTCGATACCGTGTTGCTTACCTGCTGCAACAAGACCTTGTGTAAGCATTTCACCCTTCGCCTTAAAGAATGCGGGAGCATCAATTTCCTTTAATTTATTGATTGTTGCAATACAAGCTGCAAAAGGAACAGCCGAAAGCCAATATGAGCCTGTATAAGAAAGAGCACTCATCGAACTCTTAAGGAACTCCTTACCACAGATAGCCGACATATTGTAGCCGTTTGCAAGAGCTTTACAGAAGCAGATAAGGTCTGCTTCAAAGCCGAAATAGTGGTCTGAGCCTGCAAGATCAAGACGGAAGCCTGCACGAACGTCGTCTACGATGAGAACGATATCGTTGTCTGTACAAATCTTTCTAACCTGCTGCCAGAAGCCTTTTTCGGGGAAAGCGTTATCGTGGAAATTACCGTGATCATAAGGCTGTGCTATGATACAAGCAATTTCATTCTTATTTTCTGCGATAGTCTTTTCAAGAAGCGGAATATCGTTCCAAGGAAGCATAATGTTGTTTGCAACATCCTCAGGAAGTACGCCCGGATAGTCAATCTTCTGACACCAAGGTGAAACACCGTGATAATAACCCGAGAACATAATGATTTTCTTTCTGTGTGTATATGCTCTTGCGCACATAATTGCACCTTGTGTTGCATCGTTACCGTTCTTTGCAAAGAAAGCCCAGTCTGCTGTAGCAACCGTATCAACCAAAAGCTCTGCACATTCAACCATTACCTTACCCGGCTGTGTTGTGCAGTTACCGAGTGCGATTTGCTTTTGTGCTGCTGCGTCAACATCGGGGTCGCAGTAACCTAGTACGTTAGGACCGTAAGCACACATATAATCGAGATACTTATTTCCGTCAACGTCCCAAATGTACGAGCCTTTTGCCTTTTCAGCAAACATCGGCCATTTTGCAACAGGGATAAACAAGCCTTCCGCAGGACCTAAGTGGCCATATATACCGGACGGTACAACCTTGGCTGCTCTATTGAAATATTCTGTACTTTTATCGTGTTTATAAACAGGAAAACCCATGATTATACCTCCTTAAGCAAGATAGATTGCTACTCTGTCGAGTATTCTGTTTACATTGTCAATCATATTGATAAGACCGAACATACCGATTTTACCTTCGCCGATGCAAGCAACTGCGTTAACCTCGCCGTCGAAAAGCTGTCTTGCAAGGCGGATGTCGTTAAATTCCATCTTTGCACGGAATGCATCCGGCTTTTGCTTGATTGTTACCATATGATGATCTTTAACTTTAATTGTAGCGCTTACGCAGTCTTTGATCGCAACTTCAATAATACCGTCGGGAATCTGACTTGCGCTGAAAGTACCGATTGCATCGTTGTTGCCGATTTGCGAAAGAGCAACTGTGATTACATAGAACATAAGCTTTGTGCTGATTTCAAAGAATTTATCATCCTTTAAATCATCGGGTGTCGGTTTGAGATATTTTGAAAGAATATCTGTAAGTGGTGTAAACTTACCGAGAAGGAAGCCTATCTTTGTAAAGCCCTTTGAAGGGATAGGTGTTACCGTACCGTCGATAAGTCCGTTAAACTTTTCGCAAGACGAAAAAGGAAGTAAAACATTACAATTTTCTACACCTTGTTCCATTCTGCATCTGCCGTTTTTAAATGTGAGCGTTGCACTCGGGCCACCCTTAACCTCAAGACCGACGGATACGGGCTTTTTAGTTTTAACGAGGTCGCTTGCTTCTTTATCAAGTTCGCAAAGGTTTTCAAGTGCACCGAGAATAGCATACATATTTATATATGCTAAGGTTTTTGCATCTGTCATATAAATTCCTCCTGCCTTATGAGCAGCTACTCACCAAAGTGAATAGACTTCTAAATATTTATATACATTTTATCAAAAACCTTTCACTATGTCAATGCTTATATATATTAATAACAAAATTTTAAACTTTTTATTACTTTTATTGTGCAGAGTGGTTTTAAAAGTAGCAAAGTATTAGAGTAGTTGACACGAAAAAATCGAGCTTGAAGCAATCAGAGTGCAGCCGTGAAAAATTTTTATACGATCTTAAGGTAAGCACCCACAGCTGCTAATTCCTCACTCGGACAGCTGTTTTGCACTTTGTATTTAAAAAGGCTGCCACTCAACGCGACAGCCTTTTGATTATATGAATTTCATTTACTCGCCGACAATTTCTCATACAAGAGTAAAGCTTCTTGTGTATCCGTCAAGATTGTTTCCTGCCTTGAAATCTCTTGCAGTGAATACAACCTCATCCTCATAAACCTCCATATAAACGCCTAAACCGTTTTGAAGATACTTGCCGTAGTCGTTTTCTCTGCCGTATGCAGGAAGATTAATTGAATAAACACCGTTTTCCTCGTCGAATATTTCCAAGGATTTTTCATAAACACCGTCGTGCAAATGACCTGTGATGAAAAATACATTCTTATACTTTAAGAGTATTTCCTTTACCTCGTCAGACTGCTCACCTAAATCTCCGTTTTTCCATACCTCAGGCAAACCGTGAGTGTCTTTAAGTGGCTGATGGCAAATAACAAATGCAGGCTTTCCGTCCTGTGTAGCTCTTTGAAGCTCACTGTCGAGGAATGAAAGCTGTTCATCTGAAATAATTGCCTTTTCAAGCTGCCATTCATCAGAACCCATAACTATAAAGGTATAGCCGTTCACATCATAAGAGTAATACGCCTTTTCGATTTCTGTGTTTATGTATTCACTTTCCTTGTCCATTATCAAGGTTGTCATCTTTTCGTAAGCTAAACGAATATCGTGGTTACCTGTTGCAAGAAGAACGTTATCAACACAATCAGCCTTTTCAATCGACTCCCAAACGATATCATAAGACTCCAAATCGCCAAACTCCGTAATGTCGCCCGCGATAACAAGAGCATCAAATTCTTCTTCGGAATTGTTTATATCCTCAAATCCGCAATCAAAGAAATATCCGCTGAAAGCAGTATTTCTTATATGAGTATCTGCATAAAGCACTGCCGACATTTGAACTGTCTCGCTGTCTTTAAAGATAATAGGATCATCTGTAGCCGGCGATGTTACCATACCGAAAGCCATAGCAATTGTAAGACCAAGCCTACAAAATGTTGCAATTATTTCGGGAATTTGTTTGATTATTGCTATAAAATCTGCTGCCATATAAAAAACTCCTTTACTTTAGTTTACTATACTTGTATAATAAACTAATATTTAATATATGTCAATATTGCTCAACATTCTATTTACACTATATTTAAACTTTTTTAACCTCATTACCATAAATCTTTTTAAATATTCTATTAACAAGCCGTAGTTTCTATTGACCGAAGGAAACAAAAGTATTATTATTTAGTTGTTAAAAAGACTTATTTGTTTTTTTCATAGTTACCTCATTCAATAGCAAAGAGCAGGTTTTATTCCTGCTCTTTGCTATTTTTATATTTTTACAAGCTTGGCCTTATGCTGATTTCTCCGCCGAAAAGAGTTTTCTCTTCGCCGTTTTGGAGCCTAACTATAAGTCTGCACATATCGTCAATATCAACAGCCGTTGCACAATACGTATAATCCGTATCAATAACCGTTATTTCTTTACCTAAAAAGAAAAGCCTTTCTCTGTATCTCTGCAAATACTTTTTTTCTGTGAGATTACAGTAATACTCAACAAATATATTAATAATTTCTGCAATCAGCTCATTTTTGATTTGCTTTTTCGTTACGCTACCGGCTATATCCAGCAGTTCTTCAGGAAATCCCTCACACGGAGCATTAATATTAACACCTATGCCGACAATGGCATACTCGAGTGTCTGCCCACCCTTTGCAACGCTTGCCTCTGTCAAGATACCGGCTACCTTTTTCCCTGCTATAAACACATCGTTTATCCATTTTATCTGTGCATTCTCACCCGTAACTTTTTGGATTGCCTCGGCTACTGCAGTAGCAGCCATTGTTGTAAGCAAAGTACATTCCTCGGCAGTATACTTCGGCCGCAAAAGAATACTCATATAGCAGCCCGTATTTGCAGGCGAAAAAAACTCTCTGCCTTTTCTGCCTTTACCACTCGTTTGGCTTTCTGCAATAAGAACAGCGATTTCGTTTTTTCCGTCTCTTGCCATCTTTTTCATCTCATCGTTTGTTGAACCCACCTCGTTTACAATTTGAAGTGAAATATTTTGAGCCTTGGCGGAAAGGTGAGTGCGAATAATTTTTTCATCGGTTAACTTTGAGATATTATCCTTTAACACGGCTTACACCTCTTTTCAATGATATGCTTATATTAAACACTAAATTTAAGATATTAGCAAGTGTTTTTCACTTAATATTTAATTAAGAAAGCACCCACTTTCGTGAGTGCACAGACTGTCGATAAACACACAAGAACAACAATGCATATAAATCGATAGAATTAAAATACTATTTTGCGTTAACTTTATTTGTAGAAAAACGGTTGAAACATCGAGCTTCAACCGTTTTCAGCATTGTTTTGAACTTTTTTCGCCCTCTCGGAGTACCCTTGTACGCCTTCGGGGTGAAAAAAGCCCATCTTGTATATTTCTCAACAGCCTGTCAGACTGTAGATAAACACATAGGAACAACAATGCATATAAATCGATAGAATTAAAATACTATTTTGCGTTAACTTTATTTGTAGAAAAACGGTTGAAACATCGAGCTTCAACCGTTTTCAGCATTGTTTTGAACTTTTTTCGCCCTCTCGGAGTACCCTTGTACGCCTTCGGGGTGAAAAAAGCCCATCTTGTATATTTCTCAACAGCCTGTCATATTATCGAAAAAGCTTTTTCGACAATATGAAGCACCCACTTTCGTGAGTGCTTCTTTGTTTAATTATAGCAGATATTTTGATTTACTCGAAATCAATATCTTTCGTCCGGACAGCTACAGCATCCGATCTTACCGGTAAAGATCTTAATAAGCTTGTGGAATAATCTGAAGATAATACCCCAGAAGCTGTCTCTATGGCAAGTACATGAGCAATCGTCAGCTTCAGGCTCTGCCGGTGTTTCAGGCTGTGTTGCACCTGTAGTGATGTTCAACTTGCCGTCAACAGTTGCAGAATTCACTGTCTTATTTGCATATTTGATTTCGTAGCTGCCTGTTTCGTAGATATAGAATGTAACTACACCCTCTGCTGATGTTTGCTTCATAGCAATTGGGCTACCATCCTTATAAAGCTCTACAACTATGTTTGCAAGAACTGCACCTGAATCGGTAAGTGTTGCTGTGTATTCAGCGTTTGCAACCTTTTCGTCCTCAAATGCTTCACCACAACGTGAGCAATTCTTGTAGTGAACAGCTGTGCTTCCGTTGATGTAATCGTATTCATCTGTATAATCAACAGTCTTCACGTGGCCGAGTGCAGGAGTTGTGCTGTTTACTTGATATGAATATCCGCAAGTACATTCCTTAATTTTACCGCCACCCGGTTGTGTACAGGTTGCATCACTACCTTCTTTTTCTGTAGTGGTATGAGCTATCTTAGTAAATACAGGCTTAATAACGAGATCGCTTGTTACCTTAGAGCCTGCTGCTACACTCCAGCTATCAAATGCATAGTGATAGTCGTCGTCATAAGATTTTACAGGTGTTTCGCCCGTGTATACAGGAACTTCACCATCGTATGGGATATCTGTTGTTGTTTGAAGAAGATTATTGTTTACATCAACATAAGTTACGCGGAATGTACGTGTTACAGGTGTGAACTTAGCAACGTAAACGATATCTGTTGCTGCTTTAACATCTGTTAAATCAACAATAGTTTGATTTTCGTCATCCTTTACATACCAGCCCGCAAATGTGTAGGTGTATTGGCTGTCTGCACTCTTTGTAGGAGCAAGATCCTTGCCATCCTTATCAACAACCTTGATATCTGCGCCAACTGCAAGGTTGTGTGATGCAAGACGAGTACCGTTGTAATTTTCAAAAACAACTGTTACGGATGTCTTAGTTCTTGAAAGCTCAGCAGAACATACCTTACAGTAAACAACACTGTAAACTGTTTCGTCCTCTGCAGTTTCCTGTTTTGGCTCGTCTGCTGTATGACCGAGAGCTTGACCCTCAGCTTCTGTCTTTGTTGCACCGCAAGTACATACATATTCAACATACTTCGGTGTTGTACATGTAGCTTCTATTATCTTATCAACGAGAATAGGATCGCCGTTTTCGTCAACGCTTTCGTTACCGTCAGCATCCTTTGCTTGTTCTTTAGCTACAGTCCAAACGTGTTCGATTGCTGTGAAGCCTGCATAAAGTCTTGTTGTAGCAGTAATTGCTCCGCCTGTGTATGCTGATTCTGCATTCAAGGTTGCGTTTGTATACCACTTATCGAATACATAATGGTGAGTAGAGGTAGAAGCCTTTGTCGGATAAACGATTATCGGATTGTTGTCTTCGTCAAGAACCTTGTCGCCGTTTTCGTCGGTCTTGTAGTTCTTGTATTCTGCCGATTCGCCACCGTCAACTTTTGTATTCCATACAAAGCTTGCGCCGTTGTAATAGATAACGTCGTATGCGATAGCCTCTGCAGTGAATACTGCGTAGAATGTTGTATCGCCAGTGATTGTGAAATCAGTTACAATGTCACCAACTGCACCTGTTGTTGACCAGCCTTTAAATTTGAATGTGTAAAGCTTCTTAAGCTCTGCATCTGTTGTAGAATCTTCATCAGAGAATGTCGGTACTGCAACAGGAGCTCTTTCATCACCCATAGCACCCATAAGAGTTGCAAATACAGAATAATTGCTTGTTGTATCCAAGGTTGCAGCCCACTTTGTAGGTACCTTAAACTGATGCGTATAAATGATTGTGCTTTCTGTGTATGTAGCCTTAAGAGTTATATCGCTTGTTACATCAATCGGAAGGGTAACAGACTTACCGTCTGTGCCTACCCAGCCTGCAAATGTGTATTTGTACTTGCCGTCTTCGCTGTTAGCTTTTGTAGGTTCGGTTATATCGTTCTTTGTAATTGTTGTGCCTGAAACGATATCGCTGATTGTTTTAATTTCAGTTGTACCGTCTTCATCAACAAACTTAACTGTATACTTAACGATCTTTTCAACCTTTTCTGCCCATTCGTGACCGCACTGTGTACAATAACGAGTGATTTGGCCTTCTTTTTCTGTTGTAGCATCCCAGGTCTTATCCGGGTCTTCGCTTACAGCAAGAATATGTCTGCCTGTTGCAGGAATTTCTTTTGTGCTGTAGTTAAATATTTTTTCGCCGTTTTCGTCGAGAACATAGCAGTGATATTGAGTTTGAGTTAATGTGCCGTCTGTTGATTCAAGAACCTGCTTAACAGGCTCGCCGTTTTCATCTAATTCACATTCATACTTTTCCGGAATGTCGTCAACATCATCAACGATAACCCAGATCATATCGTATTCACCGATATATGTGAGACACGCTGTACACTGTTCAGTTTCAACGCCTGCTTCACCGCAGGTAGCTTCCTTTGTAACAACCCATTGTGTTGTTTCGTGGCCTGTTGCATCGAGAATTTCAACATCTTGTTGAGCATAGCAAAGCTTACAGGTTTGGTATTTCTTACCTGTTGCGGTACAAGTTGGCTTGAGTGTCTTAATTGCACCCCAATTGTGGCCGTTTTCTGTATCGGCAGGAATTTCACGTGAAAGTGTGTGTCCGCAATCTGCGCAGGTTGCTGTTTCTTTACCTGCAGCCTTACAAGTCGGCTCTGTTGCAACTGTGTAAACGATTTCGGTTGTTGTTTCAGCATCTTCACCTTCACCTGTTACAACTTCCTTTGTAGGATAATTGTGGCCGAGTGCAGGCTCGATAAGCTCACCGTCTACCTCGTAGATTTTTTCGCTGTAATCACAGTTTTTACATTTTGCAAAGCTATAGCCGTTTTCCGTGCAAGTAGCAGAAACAACTGCATATTCAAAAATGTGGCCTGTATGTGTGTATATAACCTTTTCTTTTTCAGCCTTACAAATGAGACAAACCTCTGTCTTATAACCGTCTGTTAAGCAGGTTGATGCAACTTCTTTTACTTCGTATGCGTGCTCATCAGCAATAACGAATTTCTTTGAAGTCTTATTACCGGCTCTGTCTGTAACTGTTACAAAATAGTTATCTGCATCTTCAATCTTGTAAGTACCTGTTGTTATCTTTGTTGTTTCGTCTGTAGTCCAAGTAATTGCATCTGTTGCAACAACTGTACCGTTAACTGTGAGTGTAGCACCTTCTTCGATACCTGCTACAGTTGCAGTTTCACAATATGTCGGTGTACCTGTTACATAAGACTTATTGCTGTTACCTTCAATTGTGAATACAGGAGTATCTGCATCATAAATGAATTTTGCAGTTCTAACAAGTCTGTTCAACATATTGCCGGCCTTATCGGTTACATAGTAATAAACGATATATGTTTCGCCGTTTTCAAGGTTCTTTGTTTTAATGCTGCCGTCTTCGTTATACTGAACATCGCCATTTTCGTCAAGGTCAGCAACAACGAGATTGCCAAGCTTAACGATATAGTTAGCTGTGTTGGTGAGTGTTTCGGTGTTGTCTTCATAAACTGTTACTGCAACCTCTAATGCTGCACCGTAGTTTTCAGCTGTGAGAGCAGTTTCACCCGGTAATGCAAAGGCTTTAATTGTTTTAACACCCTTACCTACGCCGCTTGGGTTGTAAAGTGAATCTACATCACCTGTATCGTTAGCGATGATGATAATATCTGTGTCAGCGTTAGCGTAAAGTGATACAGGATCGTTATCTGTTTCGTATGCCGGTGTTCCCGTTGAGCTCCATGAGCCTTGATTACCAAGGTAAATTGTACCTGTTGGCTTAACGGTATCTGTGAGCATAGCAATAGTTGTAGATTGCTTTGTAAGCTTTGCGTCGCAAGTACACCATACGCTCTTTGTACCGGTTGTATAATATGTAGGTGCTGTTACAAGCTCTTCATTATTATACTCGTGATCGGACTCAATAAACTTAGCGTAGAGTATTGTATCTGCTGAAATTACAGTAGCTGCGATATCAAATTCTGTACCCTCATCAAAGGTAGATGTTGTGTACCAGCCGTCAAATGCGTCGTGCTTATCAGCATTGACATAACCTGCAAGTGGGGTAGGAACTACATCTGCTGTGCTGCCGTCTGCAACCTGATATGTTGTTGCAGTACCCTTAACATTTGTTGTAACTGTATGCATCTTAGGTGTGAGCTTATATGTTGCGTAGAAGTCCATATTACCTGTGATAAGCATACCACGTACATATTTCTGAACTTCGTTGTTGCTGTCGATATAACACCAGCTGTCAAATACATAGTTTTGACCTGCAGGAGCAGTCTCGGGACATACAGTTGTAACTGACGGAGTGTACACCTTACTGTTGTAGGTGTGGTTTGTTGTTGCAAGAAGACCTACAGCAGTTCCGTCAACTTCCCCTGAATTTGCATTATTCATTTCAGCAAGGCTGTTATACCAGTTTGCTTTATAGTATCTGTAAGTATGCTTATACTGTGCAATAAATACCATATCTTTACCTTCGCAAACTGTCGGAACTTCCTTATCCCAACCGATAAATGTATAGGTATAGGTATTGTCCTGTTCTCTTGCTTGAGCTGCCTTGTTTGCAACTGCTGCAACAGCTTCGATGTTTTGACCGTATTCAAATTCACCTGCAGCGAGCTGAACCTCACCCTCATAGTCCATAAACTTAATAGTGTAGGTGAACGGACTAAACTTAAATTGCGGATAAAGAGTTACGTCAGATGTAACCTTGGTAATGCCTTCTTGAGTTGAAGCACCCTCGCTACCGTATCTGTTACCGTTTGTAGCAGTATAGGTTGTATCAGTTTGCTTTGCGTCGTACCAACCCATAAATTCATACGAGCCTTGAGCTGTGTCGTCCATTGACGGTGTGTGAGGAGGTGTCCATTCATCATAGTCGTCTCCCGGATCGTCAGGAGTTCCGTTATCATTCGTTGTCTTGTATGACCAATTAGGAAGAGTTGAGCCGTCGAGAACTCTTTCGGTAAAGGTCTGTGTACCGTCGATATATGTTACTGTGTAGTACGCAGTCGGATTGCCGTAAACAGCTTCAAGTGTTATATGTGATGTAGGAGAAAGCTCAGTAAGCTCATCAGTGCTGATTTCAGCACCTGCAACTATATCTTTGTCGTTAAGTTTAGCTGCACCCTGTGTAAGACGCCATGTATTTGAATAAGTGTAAAGTGCGTTATCGTACTCCCATGTATCTGCAGGGTTGAGTGTAGCAACTATTTCCTCAGTTATATACTCTTTGTTCTTAACCTCTGCTGATTGAACAACTTCTTCGCCCTTATCATTTACCGACTTAAATGTTACGGTATACGGAGTTGCCACAGGTGCGCCGTAAGCTGCATTAATTTCGATTGGAGTAACATCAACACCGTCATCAAGAGCACCTGCTGCAATGCTGATGTAGTCATTTGTAAAGGTAAGCTTACCGTTGTAAGCGAGTGTTTGGTCGCC
This sequence comes from uncultured Faecalibacterium sp., assembly GCA_964575375.1. Classification (GTDB taxonomy): domain Bacteria; phylum Bacillota; class Clostridia; order Oscillospirales; family Acutalibacteraceae; genus UBA6857. The sequence continues at coordinate 2,718 of CAZNQI010000029.1, read as the reverse complement.
GTCTGCGTTACTGTATTGCCATTCCTTAAATGTATATCCGAAACCGCCTGTTGCGTATGTATACGGAACATAGTCTGTAGGAGGAGTAAGTGTATCGCCGTATGCAACCTTAACCTGCTTAGAAGTATCAGCACCGGTTGCATCCTTGTAGTAGAATTCAACAACGTATGTTTTAACGTGTCTTCTGTAAACAGGGTAGTATGTAGCATCGCTTCTTACTATCCAGTCCTCGTTAAGGATAATAGAATTACCGTTAACGTCGAAGTCGCCGTCTTCAAGCATTACATGGTAGCTTTTGCCTGTAGTGGGCTTTGTTGTTGACCAGCCTTCAAATGTATAGCTGAATTCAAGATCGGCTAAAACATCAGAAGGAACAGCTGCAACTGATTTGTTTGCTGTTTCTACAAGAGCAGTGTCTCTGTAATTATAAGTCGTTGATGCGCCGGCGATATTACTGCCGTTGTTCGGGTTAATGAAATTAACGCTGTAGTTCTTTGTAACAGAGCCAGGGCTTGTAGTAAGCTTCGGAGTAAGGATAAGATCGCTTTTGAAGGTATAACTTGTTGAGCTTACTTCATCACCTTTTGTATCTATCCAATAGCCTGCGGCTACATCATATTTAAACGCACCGCTTTCATAAACAGTGTATTTAGATGTCGGCCAAGTAGCGATAGCCGAATGTGTTTGATTGTATTTTACGGTAAATGTGTCTAAATATGTACCGTCAACATCATAGAACTTAACGTTCAAATCATCTGCAAGCCACCAGCCGTAGTAGGTTACATCGCCTTCAATCTGTTTATTTGAAGGATCCCACTTTGTACCTGCATTATAGTACTGCACGCCGTTATATGTAATATAATTACCGCTTACTGTTCCGCCTTTAGTTTGATAGTCTGCAAAGGTATCGCTGTCGATCGGCTCTGCAAAGTCAGACTCTAAAGCATTATATGAAGCGTTGCCCGAAGATGGCTGCGGGTTTGTCCAAAGGTTTTTAAATGTATATCCGGTTGCGGTTCCGGTACCCTTAGGCACACCACCGGAAATGGTGCTTTTGTAATACGAGCTGTAGTTCAAGGTTGCAGTCATTTGTGAACCGTCGCTTAAATCCAACGAGTAGGCAAGACCGGAAACCGACCCTGCACCGTTAAAGGAAACCGTATATTTAGGATAGGAAACATTAACGGGAACGGAGCATTTTGACGTTGCCTTAGCACCGTTAGCAAGAGTACCTACCCATTTATGAACAAGATGGCTTGGGAATACACCATCACTCTTTATCTGATTTTCCTGCAAGCCTGCCTTTGCCGTAACAGTTGCAGTTACAGCTGTATCGGTTGTGCTTGTTGCAGCTGCGGAGATATAGTCACCACCCTTAGACGAATCAAGCTCACTATCACCTATTGCAACGTTTGAAAGATATGTTGATTTTTCAACAGTGCCGTAGGTCTTTGAGCTTGCTGTCCATTTAACACCGTACTGGTCAAAGTATGTGCCTGTTGAAAGAGTTGCACTCTTTGTTACGTCAGCACCGCCTATCTTATTAAGGCTCATCGACACGGGGTCGGGGCTCGATGAAGATGAGTTAAAGCCGACGATGTATGGTTTGTCGTAGGAAATTGATGTGGTCTCATCAGCAGATTCAGGAGCAGAATAAAGGGAGTTAAGGAAAGCCTTTTCGTCGCCTTCACCGGTTGCACCCCAACCGCCTCTTGTAAAGGTGTACTTGTTACCGCCGGTAAGAATATCTGTAGATTCAGTGTAATCAGAACCGATTAACAGCTTGTTCCATTCAATTGAAGCTTCGTTTCTTGAAAATGTACCTGCCGCAGAAACAGAGAAAACGCCTTCAAAGAAAATAGGGAAGCCGGGAACGGTAATTGTAAAGGTATAGTCGCCGGTCTTACTTGTACCAACAAACTGGCTGTCATTAACGTCGGCAACATTTGTGGTAGTGCTGCCGTATCCGTTATCGGTTACATAATAAACTCTCATTCTGAAATAAGCGCTTGCGGTTGTATCATCCGAACAAGTATAACCGATAGTAACTTTATAGTTATCGGAAACGTTAAAGGTTGACTGGCTTGTAGCAGCCTCTGCCTTCTCAGGTGCAACCCACACCCAGCAGGACAGTACCATAAGCACTGCTAAGAATAAAGATAAAGATTTTTTTAGATTTTTCATTAAGATTTTCCTCCTTAATAAAAATTAACCGTTTAGTTTTATTTTAATATGGCATCTCACCATTAAAACGAAACTCATCGTGCCCGTTTTTTACCTATATTTTACCCATTTTACCAAGTCCCTGACCTGACCGTTAACGGCAAAAAGGCGCAAAAAGGGTATAAAGGGTCACTATTAGTTAGTAACAGTATATCATTTAAAAGTCAAATAAGTCAAGGTTGATATATAAAAAGTTTTGCATTTATTAAAAAATTGTGTCTTGTGACGAAAACTCGCATTTATTTTTGTGAGATTTGATAAAAATGGAAAATGAAGCTGACAGAGGGGGACTGTCGCCCCTGAAAGGGAAACATTCGCCCTTGGGGTCCCCGGAAAGTCGTAGACTTTGTGGGGCAGAGGAAAAGCAGTGGAATGAGTGAGCTTTTTGCGTGTGCGCAAAAACGAGCAATATGGAGCTTGCTTTGACGAGACAGAGGGGTAATTCGCCCCTGAAAGGGGAGATGTCCGTAAGGACAGAGGGGTAAATTCGCCCCT
>CAZNQI010000028.1:0-14304 GCA_964575375.1 uncultured Faecalibacterium sp. | reverse complement strand
CTGCAATCAACACCTATCTTGAAGATGTGAGCAGAATATGCTCCTTCAAGCATTGGTATTTCGGCTCGCTTCATCTTGATAAATTTATCTCAAACACTCATATTTGCGTTTTTAACAACATTATAAATGCAAAAACAGGTGAAATTTTAAGAAGATAACAGCACTAACGACAGCTTACCTGCACACTTTGTGTTCTTATAAGCTGTCGTTATTATTTTATTGCTGAGTAAAAGCGAAAAAAACGGGGTGCCGTTCTTTAAGAACAGCACCCTGTCTTTTTCAACTTAAATTATGCTTCTTCTGTTTCCGGATCAGTTGGTTCGATAATTCCCGGAGCTCTTTCTGTGTCGATACCGAAATATGTGAGAATTTGCAATATCAAGCTAAGAATTTTGTTGTAAAGTTCGATAATAATCATAGTTATTTACCTCCATTTAATTTTTGCAATTTCATTTTAACTTATTATTTAATATTTGTCAATATATATAGGCAAAAAAATATATACACTGTAAAGAAAAATGTAACTTCATTAAAAAATTGTGGGCTATAATTAAAACCCACACTTTTCGTTAATAATTTTATGCATCCTCTTCGCTGATTTTTGCGTCGATTTCATTTGCTGCATCTTCAAGACCGATGAGTCTGAGGAAATCTGCAAGAACGCTAAGCCATGCCTTTACGATTGCTTCTACTGACATTGTAACTACCTCCGTTAATATTTTTGATGTGATTTTACACTATGGGTAGTGTCTCATTTTTTGAAGGTTTTGTCAATAAGTATTTGACAAATTTAATATTTATTAAATTTAAAGGGTCTGCCCGCTAAGATGCAGAAGGCGTTTTTTTTGCTACGAAAGCGTTAGCATAAGGAAATCGAACGCAGCATTACTTTTAATGGCATATTTTCCCTGTAACTGCATTAAATTCGCTTGAAAGACAGCGCTCATTGCCTAAAAGCTACTTATCAAAAGCTCCTTTAAAAGAGCGAAGTTTGCGTGCAGTGCTGTTTCTTCGACGAAAGAATACTTTCCGTATTGTGAGGAGAAAAATGAGTCAATGGCGTGAAATTCGCCCTTTTAAAAATATTGTGTACGATTCGCTTCTGCTCTATATTTCGGGAGGGCGAAAAAGCGTCTAAAAAGGCAAAAATTATTTTCATATGGCAAAACAAAACCCCATACAATAAATAAAGCAGATGTATTTCAGTAAAAAATTAAGCTGAAACACATCTGCTTTTGTTTTGCTTTTTGGTCTGCGCTTAGTGGGCAGACCCGTTAATGATTAGAATATTGCACATTCTTGTGTCTTTATCGGAAGTATGAGTGGATTACCACTTATTTTCAACGTATTCGCAGAAAGCATACATATCCTTGATTTCGAGCTTTGTGCCGTCGTCGAGTGTTACATCACCACTCCAAATGCCGTGTACTTGGTGGGTGTGCATTCTTGCGATACCGAGATTCATATCCGAATGGTGGTCGAATGTAGGCTTCATTGTCATATTAAATCTGCCGTCCTCGGAGATGAATTTCCAGTCGTTCATAAACTTATCCGGCTTCGGGAATACCTCAACATCGACAGCACCGAACTTGTGAGCCTTGCCGTCGTAGAAAAGGCAGGTTTCCGTAGCGTTGCTCTCGTCGCCGATCGCCCATGTGATTTCAAAGCCGAACAGGTGCTTTTCACCGTTTTCGTCTGTAAGATATGTAGAGCCGTTACCCCAGTACCAAACCATCTTGTGCGGTGTGTTAACTCTACCCCAGTCAAGAGCGCAGAAGGTGTCCTCCTTCTTGAATTCGTAAACAGTGTCGCCGTCCTTGTAATAACCCGAGCAGGGCATACAGTTTTGCTTTGTTGTCATAAAGTACTTCTTGCTGTCGCCTGCAAACGGAAGTACAGTTGTAATGTTTTCAAGACCCGGCATAATGTCCATATCAAATTTACATTCAACGGTCTTGTCCTTAAGCTGCATTTTAAACCAGAGAGTTCTGGTAGTTTCTTTGGTGTCAAAGTCAAATTCAGCCTTGCCGATTGTGTCCTTGTAACGGTTAGGTACATCGCCCTTTGGTGGTGGGAGATGCTTTTTACCACCGAGGAAGAGCTGTGTTGCATCAACAACAACCTTTCCGTTTTTGAGGTCGATAAGCTTTCCTGCAACATAACCACCGATGCCGATGTTTGCAAAGCTTAATTGTACCATATAGTTTCCGTCTGAAACCTGATAGAAGTCCCATTCCTTTTTGCTCATGGGATTGCCTTTTTTTACGTAATCTCTGTTGTAGGTAAACAGATTGTGTCTTGCCCAGCCTTTAGCGAGTAAGTTTCCCTCTTTATCTAAAAGCGGTGTTTCGCTTGTGTATTCGATTTGCTTTGACTTTTCTTTCCATTCACCGAATGGTACGTAGGTTCTGGCTGTTTCCATACTCATATTTTTCACTCCTTGAAATATTGTGTAAAGTATATTTACAAATTATATTGTAGCAGATTTCAATACGTTTTTTCAACACTTTGGCAATAAAATGTGGAAAAATATTCAAAGCACACAGCAACAGTACAAAAAATTAAACCGTAGTTTATTTGTATATTACAAGTGTTTTAATCATAGTATATTAATAAAAAACAAAAGAGGGTTACTATGAAAAAACAAAATATTATGTCGGCATTGTTTTACGTCTTATCGGCTCCTGCGGTCGGAGGACTTTCGGCTTTGATTACGGGAAATTTCAGCGACTTTTTTCTAAAGTACGAGAAACCGCCGTTGCAGCCGGCAAATTGGGTGTTCCCTGTAGTATGGTCGATATTATATCTTCTTATGGGCTTTTCGGCGTATCTTGTAAGTAAAACGGATGCGGTGGCTGAAAAAAAGAAAACTGCTCTTAAGGTCTATTGGGCACAGCTTTTTGTCAATTTCCTGTGGAGCATAGTATTTTTTAAGCTGGAAATGCTTTGGGGTGCTGTGGGAGTTATAGCTTTGCTTTTAATTTTGCTTTCGGTTATGATTTTTATGTTCTTTAAAATTAATCGCACAAGTGCATATATCAACATACCGTATCTTATTTGGGTGGCTTTTGCAGCTTATCTAAACGTAGCAACGGCAGTAATAAATTAAATATGTTTTCAGCAGGTACTGTTCAAGTATCTGCTTTTTTCTTGACTAGTTGGCTTTTTTTATTTATACTAAAACCGTAGAACAAAAAAGGAGTGAACAGTAATGAAAAATAAGCTTGTTATTTTCGATTGCTTCGGTGTTATTTTTGATGAGGTTGCGCCCCCGTTTTTTAGAAATCGTTTTGATGCAGAAACAGCTGCGGCACTTAAGGATAAGTTTTTTATCCCTGCCGATCTCGGAGAGGTTACCTTGGATGAGCTGTTTGAGAATATGGCAAAGGCTCTTTTCTTGGAAAAGGAGTATATTGAGGCTCAATGGAATGAGCTTGCGAAGCTGCGTGAATATATGGTGCCGATTATTGAGAATATAGGCAAAAAGGCAGATGTTGCGCTTTTATCTAACGCACCGCTCGGCTTTGTTGAAAAGATTTTTGAAAAGCACGATCTTGTAAGACTTTTTGACAAGATGTTTATTTCCTGCAACCTTAAAATGGCGAAGCCTGACAAAGCGATTTATGAATACTGCGTTTCGCAGTTCGGAAAAAAGTATGATGAGATTTATATGATAGATGATAATTGGAGCAATCTGGAACATTTGCACGAAATCGGTATTACGCCGATACTGTTTGAGGGCGTTGAGAGCCTTAAAAAGCTCGAGTTATAAGAAAGAGGGGTTATTTTATGGCTAAGCTTGAAAGAATAATACAGGGCGATTTCTTTGAAATAATCGAAAGAATAGAAAACGGTATTATGAACGGCAGTATTTCTGCAACGCTTGAAGATTCGAGTGATTTTATTGAGGGTGGTGCAAAGTGTGCCGTAAGGGTGTTTGAAAGATACAGCTATTCGGGCAGCAACCGTGTCAGTCTTTCTGTAACGGTGTTCCAAAACGGCGACGGTGATGTGCATATATCGGGTATAACCTCGGGTGGAAGTCAGGCGGTTTTCTTTAAGGTGAACACTTTTGGGGAAGAAACTTTTCTCGATAAGCTGAAAGCTTTGCTGTAAGGCGTTTACATTGGTGATAAGATGAAGGTTATAGCGCATATACACACGGATTTTAAAACAAAATTCGGTCTGCCGAGACAAAGCGGGCTTGTTGATGAAATACAGGGTAAAATAGTTTTTGAAAAGCAATACAGAGATGTATTGTCTGTAAGAGGACTTGAAGATTTTTCGCACATTTGGATATTATGGGAATTTTCAAAGGCGAAAAGAGATACTTGGAGTGCTACGGTAAGGCCACCTATGCTTGGAGGTAACAAAAGAATGGGAGTGTTTGCAACACGCTCGCCGTTCAGACCCAACTCTATTGGTATGTCGTGTGTTAAAATTGAAAAAATAGACCTCGAAGGTACCGAAGCTCCGATTATTTATGTAAGTGGCTGTGATATGATGGACGGTACACCGATTTATGATATAAAACCATACTTACCGTATTGCGACAGTAAACCGTCGGCATCGGGCGGCTTTGCAGAAAGAGTGCAAGAAAGAAGCTTAGAAGTAGTTTTTGAAAAAGAATTGTTAAGCAAAGTGCCCGAAGAAAAGAGAAGTGCTTTGTTGAAAGTGCTGAAAGCAGACCCGAGACCCTCTTATCAAAGCGACAATGAAAGGCACTACGGTTTCCTGTACGCTGATTTTGAAATAGGGTTTAAGGTTGACGGTGGTGTTTTAACTGTTACAAAAGTGGATAAAGTATAAGGATAATTTAAGGTTCGGGAGTTTTAATTTTTAATAATTGCATTTTTTGTGAAAAAGATATACAATATAGTCTAACAATTAATTAAGGAGGTTTTTATGAGATATACAGGTAATAAATGCGACGGTTGCCAAAATATTTTTGTCGAAGCTGATGATATCGTAGTGTGTCCGGAGTGTGCAACACCACAGCACAGACATTGCTATGAAGAAAACGGCAAATGCGTTAATGAGCATTTACATTCTCAAGATTTTCAGTGGCAAGGTGAAAGTGTGAAGCCGCAACAAATAGAAAGCTCTACACTTGTAGGAGATGAACCACAGGGCGAGGCACTGATTTGCCCGAATTGCGGTTATGCAAATAAACCCGGTGCTACCGTATGTGAACAATGCGGTATGAAGTTTGTTATGTTCGGTGTGAATGTTGTGGAGAACTTACAGAAAAGCGAAGCACAGGAAAAGCAGGCATCTACCGACACTGCGCAGGAAATTCCCGACTACACACCACCTTTTGTTATAGGTGAGGGTGAGGGCTTTGAATATCCGTCGGAAGATGCAAGTGCCGAACCTACAGACACAGACCCTCAAAGCGTTAAGTACTTCAATGAAAACGATGACGAGCATATCTTCAAAGGTCCGTACCCTGACAGCGATACAACTTTAGGTATAAGAACAAACACAATCGGTGCATTCATAAGGGTTAATGCAGACAATTATATCAGAAAGTTTAAAAATGCAGAGTATTCAGGCTCGGGTGTTGGTTTTAACTGGGCGGCGTTCTTTTTCGGCCCTTACTGGTTCTTTTACCGTAAGCAGATAAAAACGGGCATAATTTTACTTACAATTCAATTTTGCTTAAGTCTTATTATTTTACCGACAACTGAAAGTATGATGGCTTTTATTGAAGGAGCTTCGGCTTTAGACCCTTATGCAAGTGAGGCGGCGCTTGCTGAATTTATGAGTGAGTTTCAGCAGGTAATGCTTCCTATAGCAGGTGTTGGTGTTGTTGAATTTATTATAAATCTGTTTTTTGCCTTTAGGGCAAACACAATTTATAAAAATTATGTTTTGCAAAACATACAAAGAGCAAGCACTCTTGGCAAACGAAGCGAGAAGATTGCACTGTTTACAAAGTACGGTGGCACATCGTTTATGTTTGTAGCACTCGCTTATTTGGCAGAAATGCTATTGTCGAATATTGTAAGTATGATTATATATTGAGATTCGATAAAATATTAGGGGACTGCATTGTTAGCAGCCCCTTTTTCTGGTTTAAGTATGTTTATTCAGTTGTTGCTTGCTGAGCTTTTGCTGCTTCTCTTTCAAGAGCAGCTTTTTTGATTTCTTCAACATTTTTTGGCTTTGTCCAACGTACCGGAAGACCGAAAGCATCTTCTTTGTAACCACCAAATATGATTTTACGTTGTTCTTTTGCTGTGTAAATCATTCCGAATATAAAGCCGAATATTGGACCTAAATGGCCGGTATTATCTATATGACCATAGGTTATTGTGTTGTTATTTGAATTGTACACGCCTTCGTGTAGCGCAAGTATTGCCCTTATAGAAAAGCTTTGCGAAACATTTGAAATAAATGAAGCAGAGTTGATGTTCGGCTTTGAAAGAGACATAGAAACCAACAATGAGCTTTACAAAAAATCGAAAGTTTAAGCGCTGAAAAAAGAGAAGTATTACTTGCACTTGTTGATTTGCTCATTTAAAAATACATTACAGGTGAGATGTTTGCTTCTAATGTTTTTCATATCGTAAGATGGCATTTTATTAAGTTAGAACGGCGGCGAAGCCGCCGAAACGGGGCGTGCGAAGCACGCCCCGTTTTGCGCGCTTCGCGCGCAAAAATGCGCCGAGCCGCCACCTGTGCGAGTTTACTCGCACGGGTGATTTCTTTTCGCAGAAAAGAAATGTTCGCACCTGTGGTGCGAACGCGGCTCGGCGCTTCTCAATCGCTAAACCTAACTGCAAACAACACGGCTAAAGCTAAAAACAAAGAGAGGCGACCCAAAGGTCGCCCCCTTAACTACTTTACTACTTGCAATCACACTCTTGCAACCATTTCGCCGTAAAGAGCCTTTTCTTCCTTGATAAACTCTTCAATTGCTTCAACAGATGGCATTGCAGCCGAGCAGCTGTGAGCCGAAATGAGCATTGAAGCAGATGCGGTACCGAATTCGAGAGCGTCGATCATTTCCCAACCCTCGAGTAAGCAGCGAATGAATGCACTTGCATAGCCGTCGCCGCCACCGAAGCCTTTCATTGCCTTAACCGGGAACGGCTTAATTGAATAGCTCTTACCGTCGTTGGTATAAGCTGTTGAGCCTTCCTTGCCGTGCTTGATAATAACGATTTTAGCACCGTAGGAATGCCAAAGCTTTGCACTTTCTTCGTCGCTTGCACAAACGCCTGTGATAGCTTCAGTGAGGTCGTATTCCTCTCTTGAACCGAGAATGATATCTGCGTTTCTTGCTACCATTTGGTAGTAAACAGAAATTTCATCACTATTTTTCCAAGTATATGGACGGTAGTCTATATCGAAGATAACAACAACGCCGTTCTTCTTTGCGAGCATCATAGCCTTGAGTGCTGCATCTCTTGAGGGGCTCATTGAAAGTGCAGTACCGGAAATAACGATAGCCTTTGCAGAGCTTATGTATTCCTCGTCTACTTCTTCGGGATGAAGCATAAGGTCTGCAATGCAATCACGGTACATTAAGATGCTGCTTTCCGTAGGACTCTTGATTTCAGTGAAAGTAAGACCTATCTTTTCGCCGTTCTTTGCTCTGAAAATATGAGATGTATCAATACCGTCTTTTTTGAAGTAGTCAACAACAAAATCGCCGTGCTGGTCGTCGGAAACCTTACCGATGAAGCCAACCTTTTTGCCGAGTCTTGCAAGACCTACAGCAATATTTGCAGGAGAACCGCCAACATATTTTTGGAAGTTACAGCTTTCGGAAAGAGGCTTGTTCATATCTGTTGGATTAAAGTCGATAGCAACTCTGCCGATAGGGATTACATCTAAAGGCTTACTTTGGTCAAATTCAACGTATTTCATAATAATATATCCTTTCTGAATTTATTCGGCTTTGCCTGTCGAATAAAAAATTTCCATGTGTTTTTTAGCGTTTTGATAAGCACCCTCGATTTCTGCCGTGTGCAAATCATAATAACCTTTTATTTTGTCATTATTATATGCTAATCTTACATTTTTTTCAACCTCTGCAAAGGTTGCAGTAGCAATATTTATTTTCTTTATACCGTTTTGGTGGCATTTGATGAAGTCATCCTCGCTGATTCCCGTACCACCGTGAAGCACTAAAGGAATATTCGTAGCAGCTTTAACGGCAGAAAGAATATCGAAACGAAGCTCGGGTGTGTCCTTGTAAAAGCCGTGAGCGTTACCGATTGCTATAGCTAAAGCGTCAACGCCTGTTTCTTCGGCGAAGTACTTTGCCTGCTCCGGTGAGGTACAGCGCATAGCGATATCCTCGCTTCCGTCCTCGCTACCGCCAACACAGCCGATTTCTGCTTCAACTGCAGCACCGTAAGGCTTTGCCATAGCAATAACCTTTTTTGTCATTTCGATGTTTTCCTCTACACTCAAATGTGAGCCGTCAAACATTACAGATGTAAAGCCGAGCTTTAATGCTTTTTCGATACATTCAAGTGTAGTACCGTGGTCAAGATGTACTGCAACGGGTACCTTTGCATTTTTTGCTGCTGCGAGCATCGCAGGGCCGATTATTTCAAGAGGAGAGTGGTTAAGTCTTACCTCGGCAATTTGCAAAACAATCGGTGAATTTGTTTCCTCTGCGGCCTTAACAACACCCAAAATCATTTCCATATTTGCGATGCTGAAAGAGCCTACAGCGTAGTTTCCTTTTTGTGCCTTTAATAAAAGGTCTTTCATGTTTACAAGTGGCATAATTTTCACACTCCGTTTTTTATTCTATTGACTTAAGAGATTCTACCATATCAACTTTTTTAAGCTTGTTGTGCAGAACAAGGTTGACAAGGAACGAGAAAGCAAACGCTAAAATAATTGAATAAATATAGCTTTCTGCACCGATTCCTCTGCCGAACATTATTATATCAACCTCGGCAATGTAAAGCACTATCTTGTGTAGGAAAATACCGACGAGAAGCCCCTCTAAAGTGCCTATAATCGTTAAAATAAGGTTTTCTCTGAAAATATACGCTGAAACCTCACCGTCGTCAAAGCCCAAAACCTTTATTGTTGCTATCTCTTTAAGTCTTTCTGTTATATTAATTACCGAAAGATTATAAAGAACAATAAACGCAAGAAGTCCTGCCGAAATAATGAGTATAATAACAACATAGCCTATGGAGTCCATAATGTTTTCAAAGGAGCTTTGAATTTGGCTGGCGTATGCAACGGCACTGATTTCATACCCGTTCATAAATTCTTTTGCCAGAGCGTCTTTTTGCTCGGCGGTCATTGTATCTACCGAGAGATTTGCCGTAATGTAATTGTATCTCGGGTTAGTTGAGAACAAATCGGTATACAGTTCTTTTGAAATGTATATATAGTGGAAAGCATAGTTTTCCGAGATTCCGGAAATAGGGATGTGAAGTGTTTGAGAATCGTTAATTATAAGCTCAATATAATCACCGACATCCAAATTAAGATGCTCAGCCAGCTTTTCGGTTATTATTGCGCCCGTTGTATCGAGGTATAACGGGGTGCCTGATTTTCTGTCTCGCAAATTTATATAGGTGTTGAGAGCTGCTGAATTCTCAGGTACCATAAGGTAGGTTTCAAGCTTTTCGTTGCTTGAGGAAGATGTTGAGTTATAAACCTTCATATAGTTGAGTATTGCGCTTTCGATAAAAGCGTTTTGAGATACAACATTGAAAGCCTCACATTCTTCTATAGTGGTATCAAAAGAATCGTTCAAAACAACCTGCAAATCATAAGTCCAAATTCTGTCCTCGTTGAAGAATTGAGTATTTTTTGTGGTTTCTATTGAATAGTTAAGACCGAAGCCTGCAAGAAGCATTGCCGTACAGCCACCGACACCTGCCGTAGCCATAACAAAGCGCTTCATATTTCTGAAAACATTACGAAGTGTAACTTTCCAAACGAAGCTGAACCTTGACCACAAAGCAGGAAATCTTTCGAGTAAAATGCGTTTACCGCCTTTCGGTGCTTTCGGGCGCATCAGTGTGGACGGTACAACAAGAAGGTTCTTTCGGCAAGTGTAGTATGTTGCAAAAACTGTTGAACCTATAGAAATGAGAAGCCCCGGAATAGCATAGAACATTCTGTAAGAAATAATTACGGTTGGCATATCAAAAAGGATGCCGTACGCCGTTGTAATCGCCATAGGGAAGAATGCAAAGCCCAAAAATGAGCCGGACACACTGCCTATTACCGAGGCGAGAAGAGCGTACAATATATATTTGAACATTATCTCTTCATCCGTGAAGCCTAAAGCCTTAAATGTGCCGAGTCTTGTGCGTTCTTCTTCAATCATACGTGTCATAGTGTTAAGGCACACAAGTGCAGCAACGATAAAGAAGAACCACGGGAAAATAAGAGAGAGTGCAGCGGTTCTTTCTGCTGTTTGCTCGTAGGTTTCAAAGCCTAAAAGTGCATCGTTTCTGTCCGATACTACCCATTCGGCGTCGTCTAAGCTTAAAAGGAATTGCTTTGCCGCTTCGAGCTGTAATCTCGCACTTTCAAGCTTTTCGTTAGCTTCTGATTTTGCCTGCTCAAATTCAGCTTCGATTGTTTTTGCTTTTTCTTTTGCGATATTGTAGTTAGTTTCAAATGTGTTAATTTGGTTTTTCTTATCGCTGAGCTGTGAAAGAGCTTCAAGCTCGCCGAGCTGAATATCATATCCTGCATCCGTGAGCTGTTTTTCTGCCTCGGCAAGCTCAACCTCTGCTTCAGCCAGCTTTACCTGCGCTGCCTTTAATTCTTCGATAAGCTCACCTGCTTTTTGCAGTTCCACTTCCTTTTCGGCAAGAAGTGTTTTTGCTTCAAGAAGCTCTTGCTTTGAAGATGCAAGTCTAACCTCGAAGCTTTGAAGCTGAGGCTCCATATAAGCAATCATTTCCTCTGCTGTTCCCACAGCTGTCAAGGAGTTGATTGTGTTTATAATTTGATCAACATCTTCACCAACGAGACCTGATTGCTGAAAACGGTCGATTATTGAGCTTCCGGCACCGTCTTGTGTTGCGTTGAATTGATCCATTGCGGAGCGTGTTGTTGCAACGAGCTGTTCGAGATACTCAACCGTTGAAAGAAGAGAGTTAACTTGAAGCTTTGCAACATTGTATTCTGTTTGCGCGTTACTGTAGGTTTGCTCTGCAGAGGAGTACTTTGAAACGGTTTCCTTTGTTTCGTTTAGCTTGTTTCTCGCCTCTTCCCACTTTGCGTACTGTGTTGAATGATCAAGCTTATGCGCATCTATAGTTGCTGCAGCTTCGGTTGCGGCGTCGTTATATTCCTGCTTGTATTGAAGCAGAAGGTCAGCACCGTTTTCTGCAAGATCAAGTATGGTTTCAACCTGTTCTTCAGCTTGTTGTAAAGCCAGCTCAACGTCTGCTTTTGTGGAAACGTATTCAGCTTCGCTGTCGAGTACCTGTTGAGTGTAGGTGTTTTTAAGTGAAGCTACTCGAGACGAGAGCAGTTCCTCGGAAATTGATTGGATATACTCAATATAAGGTGTTACATAATTTGTATATTCCTGTGAATAAGGGTCATATTTGTCTGAATCTTGCAAACGAATATACATAGCACTGTAATAATTTTGAAGAAAATTATCAGCGGGTATATAAATGAATGTACCGAGTTTACCTGTGCCTACTGTTGTGTAGCCTCTTTCGTACGAGATGTAAAGAGGTGTTCTGATGATACCGACAATGGTAAATTCAGTGTTTGCAAGAGATGATGAGATGTCGCTGTTATCGCCTTCGATGGTGATAACACTGCCGATTTTAAATTCCTCGGGAGTGGAGAGCATGCTTTGATCGACAAGACATTGATTAGATGAGGTAGGCCACGAGCCTTCAATAAGCTGCGGACGATTCATAAAGCTTGTGTCCTCTGCGCCGCTTGATACGGTAGCGAGCTTATTTATATCTATTTCAAGTGCGCGAACGGTCATTTCGGAACCGTCGATATCGTTTACGGGTTCGCCGTTTACCTTTGCCACACCGTCCACGAATTTTGCACCAACAGCATCTTCGACGCCCGTTATGGATTTTATAACCTCAACCTCCGTGTCGGTAAGACCGACAGAGGATATAATTTGAATATCCATTGCGTTTGTGTTTTTTACATACTGCTGCATAGTATCGAGCATATCCGGCGCAGTTGCGTTCATACCAACGAAAAAGCTTATTCCTAAGGCTACGATGGCAACGATGGATATAAAACGAGATTGCGTGCGCTCGATGGTACGGTAGGCATCCTTTAAAAGAATTTTGCTGATTTTCATACCCTTTGTTACCACTCCAGTCTTTCAACAGGTACGGGGTGGTCGTTTACGGCAATTTGCACCACCTTACCTGAACGCATTGTAATTATTCTGTCTGCCATTGAAGAAAGAGCACTGTTGTGGGTGATAACAACAACGGTTGTGTTGGTATCCTTGCACGTTTTGTAAAGCAGAGAAAGAATTTGCTTGCTTGTACGGTAGTCCAAAGCACCTGTAGGCTCGTCGCAAAGAAGAATTTTCGGATTTTTTGCAAGAGCTCTTGCAATTGAAACTCTTTGCTGTTCACCACCGGAAAGCTGTGAGGGGAAGTTATCCATTCTGTCCTGAAGTCCTACTCTTTTGAGAATTTCCTCGGGTTTTATCGGCTTTTTACACATCTGTGTTGCAAGCTCGACATTTTCAAGAGCTGTGAGGTTGGGAACAAGATTGTAAAACTGAAAGATGAAGCCCACGTCATAGCGTCTGTAGTCAACAAGCTCTGCTTTTGAAAGGTCAGTTATAGGCTTTCCCGCAACTCTGACTTTGCCGTCATCACAGCTGTCCATACCGCCAAGTATGTTTAGTACGGTAGATTTACCTGCACCGCTTGTGCCGACGATAAGGCAAAACTCACCTTTTTCTATTTTAAAAGATACGCCGTCAACGGCAGGAATGGTAATTTCGCCGGTTTGGTATCTTCTGTATACATTGTCAAATTCAATAAAACTCATATAATATCACCTGCTTTTTCGTTCGCTGAATTTTTTACTTTGTGAAATCGTTTAAATCGTATGTGTTTTGATAAATAATTTCGTTTGTTTTTTCGTCAGCTATGATTATTTCACATTCGTAGCTTGTTCGTGTTGTATAAAGCTGATAATACATACAGCACTCCGAAACCACATACGGTAAAAAGTTTGAGGTTTTGTCATCCTCGTATTCCTCGCCGTCAACGAGCAAAACCATATAACTGAAATCATCGTTGTATGTGCCGATGTTTTTAAAGTAAGGATAGTCGCCCGAATCAAGAATACTGCCTATTTCTTTCATAACTGTCATTCCCATTCTGGAAAGCAAAAGCGAATGTGATTGACCTGAAAGCTTCAATGTAACGGTATCGTTTGCACCGAGCTTTGCGCTTATGTATCCGTATTTTTCAACGTAGGCATCAAGATCGTTTTGATATTCCTCTTCTATAATTGCTAAAGGAATATTGATTTTTATGACATCGTTTTCGCCTGTCTTTTCTTTGGCTTCGGCTTTTTTTGTTTCGTCAAGGTTTACGGTGATTGCTGTACCGGTGTCGTTTTCCTGCTCTTGCTTTTTACAAGCAGAAAGCGAAAACAAAAGAACAAGGCATAATAAAAAAGCTGCATATTTTTTCATCATAAGTACCCCCGTAATTTATTGATATGGTATTACTGTATTATTTTACATTATAACATTGTAGCATAGATGAAGCATAATTTCCACTATAAAAGCTAAAAATTAACACATTATTTAATCGCCGGGAGAATTGATACACTTCACTATATAATTTCGACAAAATTGCTAATAAATTTGTCAAATCTATAGGTAAAAAAACAATAGATTTTTTTTCGATTTTAGTTATAATTATAAGGAATAGGAATGTCATTAAGTTTTTTACATTCCTGAAATCTACATAATAAATTATTTTTTAGGAGGAGATACCGATGGCAAAGAAATGGGTATACCAATTCAGAGAAGGTAACGGTACAATGAGAGAGCTTCTTGGCGGTAAGGGTGCAAACCTTGCTGAAATGACATCTCTTGGTCTTCCCGTTCCACAAGGTTTCACAATTACAACAGAGGCTTGTACACAGTATTACGAGGATGGCCGTAAGATCAGCGCAGAAATCGTTGAAGAAATTATGGCAAACATCGTAACAATGGAAGAAATCACCGGCAAGAAGTTTGGTGATCTCGAAAATCCTCTTCTTGTTTCTGTTCGTTCAGGCGCACGTGCATCAATGCCGGGTATGATGGATACTATTCTTAACCTTGGTCTTAAT
>CAZNQI010000027.1:304-14320 GCA_964575375.1 uncultured Faecalibacterium sp. | reverse complement strand
GCAAAAATCAAAAAATATCTTATAAACCTATCAGATAACGTTAAGAACGACACCTTTGAAATTCGCCTAAGATCGGGACAACCTTTAGTTTTATGTGGGAAATACGGAAATGTCTTTGTCAAAGATGATTCCCTTGTCAGCTACAGCGATTTCGATTGTGTTCGCATAACTCACGAAGAGATTACGGATACATTTAACCGACTTTGCTGTTATTCGATACATACATATTTACCTTCAATTGTCAATGGTTATATAACGATGCAGGGTGGTCATCGCGTTGGTATAGCCGGTTCAGCTGTTGTAGGTAATGACGGCAAGATAGTATCAATTAAAGATATATATTCTGTCAATATAAGAATCTCCAGAGAGGTTATTGGAGCTGCTGACGAATTGATGCTGAATTTGTTTGATGAAAACTTCCAAAGTACAATCATCGCAGGTCCTGTATCTTGTGGCAAAACTACAATCTTGAGAGATATATCAAGACAGCTTTCATCGCCAGAAAAAGGCTTTATGCATAAGGTTTGTGTTATTGATGAAAGGCAGGAGATTGCCTGTGTAAGCGATGGTATTGCTCAAAATAATATGGGAGTTAACTGTGATGTGTTAAGCTGTTATCCGAAAGGACAAGCGATAATGACCGCTATAAAAACAATGTCTCCCGATATTATTGTTCTCGATGAAGTAGGTACTATTGAAGAAATTGAAGCAATAAAGCTTGGTGTTAATTCCGGGGTGAAATTTATTGTAACGGTTCACGCAGCAAATTTTGACGAAATATTGCACAGACCTCAAATCGAAATGCTTATAAATACATATTCGTTTAAGCATCTTGTTTTGCTAAATGGTGTTGACAATATAGGTAAGATTAAAGGGATATACGACGTAAGGGAGCTTCGAGATGAAATTATTAGGTGCAGGTTTTCTTTGGACGAGCCTGATTTATCTGGGCATCTTGATATCAATACAGCTTAAGTTAAGGGTTGAATTGCTCCAAAGCACAAAAATGATGCTTGATGAAATGATAATTCATATTGAATATACACATTCGTCTCTAACAGATTTAATTTTTTTGCTTGTAAAAAGTGATATATATAAAGAACTTTCGTTTTTATATGAATGTAAAAAATTAATAGAGCACGGAACTGACTTTCCGATAGCTTGGGTAAGTTCGATTGAAAACTCAAGACTGTTATACACAAAGGCAGAGAAGGAAAAGCTTATACAACTGTCGCAAGTTTTAGGAGCAAGCGATGTTAAAGGACAAATAAACATTTTAAGTGTTCATAGCAAGTTTTTTGAGTCGTTTTTGATTAAAGCACAGGAAACAAAAAATAAATACAGTAGTTTAATAGTTTTGTGCTTTTGTTTTTTTGGCTGTTTAATATTTGTATTGCTTTTGTAATCTGAGAGAAATATTATTAGAAAGGTTGTTTTATGAGACTTCGTAAAACATTAGTGAGTAAAATGGAAGTTGATTTAATTTTCAAAATAGCAGCAGTCGGTTTAATCGTTGCTGTTTTGAATCAAGTGTTGCAAAAGTCGGATAAAGGTGAATACGCAATGCTTTTAACGTTAAGTGGAGTGGTTATCGTCATTTTGATGATTATTCCCCAAATAAAAGATCTGTTTGACACTGTAAGAGAGATATTGGAATACTGATGATAATAAAAATTGTTTGCCTTGGTATTTGTGTCAGTATTCTGAGTGTAATTCTTTCGGAATATCAGAAAAGCTTTGTTTTGCCTGTTCAAATAGTTTTTGCTTCAATAATAATTGCAATGATATACGGTGAGGCTAAGGACAGTGTTGATAGTATTTTGTCGCTGTTTAATTTTGAAGATGTAACTAATAAAATTTTAATTTGCCTGTTAAAAGGGGCATTAATTTGCGTATCAACAAAACTCGCCGAAGATTTTTGCAAGGAAAGCGGAAACACTTTCGTTGCCTCAATCATTGAACTCGCAGGTAGAATTATGCTTTTGGTAATTGCATTACCTTTCTGCGAAAGCATAATAAAAACCGCTCTTTCCTTTGTAAAATGAAACGTATATTAATTCTTTTATCATTGCTGATATTATTGCCTTTATTTGCAGTTATATGTCAAGCACAGTCAAATACTCAAAGCGAACTTGCCGATATAAAAAATGATTTGTTTTCAATTTTATCCGACGATGTTGAGAATGCACTCCAAAAGATGGGTCTGGACGACAAAAATTTTGATTCCATCTACAATGTTTCTCTTAGTAATATAACTTCATATTTCTCCTCAAGTTTAAAAGATACAATTATTAATTCCGTAAGCAAATGCTTTGCATTGTTGAGCGTTGTAATAATTATCGGATTGTTTATGCTTTTGTTTAAAGGCAGTGGTTTTGATTTATTTGAACAGATATCTGCTATTATAGTCTGTCTTATGATGATTTCAATTGTTAAAGATTGCTTGGGAAGTGTAATTACAGTGTTGGAATTAAGTTCCGGATTTATGATTTCGTATATACCCATATACACATTGATAATTTCACTTAGCGGCAATGTTGCAACAGCTTTTACATATAACTCACTTGTCCTCTTTTTCGCTGAAAGTGTTTCATCTTTTATAAGCTTTATTATGATTGATATTATGGGAATGTATTTTTGCTTGTCTATTGCATTTTCCATGAATGCAGCTATCAATACAGAACGATTTATTTCAATGGTAAACAGGGCTGTAACATTTGTTTTGGGTTTTTCATCTTCTGTTTTTGCCTCCTTTTTGAGTATAAAAAGCGTTCTTTCAACATCAATTGATTCGGTTTCGGTAAGAAGTGCAAGGTTTTTAATAAGTAGCTTTATACCTGTTGTAGGCTCATCCATCAGTGAGGCATATTCCTCTTTGCTCGGCAGTATAAATCTTATAAAAGGCTCTGTTGCAATTGTTGGTATTTTAGCCGTATTGATAATTAATTTGCCCGTAATAGCTGAAACGTTAGTGTATTATTTAATATTTAATCTGTTGTCAGAAATAACAAACGGTCTTGGTAGCAAGATTGTGTCCAATACATTTAAATGCTTTGCGTGTGGTATAAAAATTATGCTCTTACTGTGTTCATTTCAAATGTTTATATTAATAATATCAACCGGCATAATGTTGTCTTTTAAAGGAGTCAGTTAAAAAATGGAAGGAATTAAAGATTGGTCTGTTATTATAAGTGCAGTTGCAATAGTAAGCGGTATATTTATTATGCTTATACCGGAAAGCAAATTAAAAGAAGCGTACAAAATAATGGTAACAACCTTAGTAATTTATTCGGTTTTGTTGCCGATAGTCAACAATAGATATGATGCATTTGATTTGAACAGCTTGTTGCAAGAAAATACTGAACTGAAAAATAAATATTACAATGAATCCTATGATGTTTTGAAAGAAAGTGCAGAGGATGTTTTGGAAAGAGAAATTACATCAGCTTTAAAAAGCGAAAATTTAAATGCAGTTTGCAGTGTTACATGTGTTGTTGAAAATGAAAATTTTTCGGTCGAGGAAATAGTTATAACCGGTAGGTTTTCGGATACGGAAAAAAATGCTATATCAGATCTTTTAAAAGATTACAAGACAGAGGGAACAAAAGTTGTTTTTGCAGGTGAATGAGATGATGAAAGATACTGTAGAAAAAATTGTAAACAGTTTTAAAAAAGACAAAAAAATGTTTTTAACGATTACTTTGGGAATAACAGGTATGTTGCTGATTATGCTTTCAAGCTTTTCAGACGGCGACACAGACCTAAAACTTGAAGCAGATACAACTGAGTTTTACAACGAAAGTGAGATTTGCTATGAACTCAAAAATATGCTCGAACAGATTAAGGGTGCAGGTAAAGTTTCTGTTATGATTACATACGAAGAAGGGCGGGAAAAGGTTTTTGCAACAGATAGCGAAATCGATAAAGAGGAAAAGGCTGAAAGTGTAGTAAACGAATATATTATAATTGATTCTCAAAACGGTGAAACCGGACTCGAAGTTAAGACTATATATCCGAAGGTAAAAGGTGTAGCGGTTGTTTGTCAAGGTGCAGACAGTAATGTAGTTAAAGAACAGATTATAGATATGGTATCAGCTTTATTTGATATAAATTCAAGCAAAATTTCAGTTGCAGTTATGAATGAATAGGAGGAGCACTATTATGAGTATGGTAATTAAAAGCAAACAAATTTTAACAGCTACATTAATAGTAGCGTTAGGTGCAGCAGTTATGGTAAATTGGTATTATACAAATACCAATAATATTTCAGGCAGTGAAGAAACCACAATTGAAAGTGTCAGCGGGAATTTAGGCGACTCGCTTTATGTTGCCGGTACAACGCAAGCAGCACAAAGCACAACAGAAACAACTGTTGAAGGCGTCAGCACCTTATCGCAAGAAACAAGCAGCAGTGAATATTTTTCAGAATCTAAGCTTAAAAGAAATGAAACCTACGATGAGGTTATTGACGAAATAGAAGATATCTTGGAAAACACAAATTTGGACAGTACACAGCAAGAAAAAATCTCGGTTTTGCTTTCTGATTATCAAAACGATATGAAAGTTCAAACCGATGCGGAAAATTTAATAAAGGCGAAGACGGGAAGTGAGTGTTTAGTAGTTATAAATGATAACTCGTGTCAAGTAATTTTGGAAAAAAATACATTAAATGACACTGTAATTCTGCAAATTACTGAAATAATTGAAAAAAATACGAATATTTCTGCAGAAAATTTAACAATAATTGAGCTAAAGTAGTTGTACGATTTAAAATTTATGATATAATATAACAGATTATAAAGTGATATAATAAATATGTTTATATGGAAGGTAAAAAGTATGACCAGACACGAATCAAGAGAATTAGCTTTTATTTTAATATTTGAAAAAGGTTTTCAGCAGGAGCTGTCGATAGATGAGCTTATTACCAACGCAGCAGCTTCAGGAGTATTCAAAGCAAACAGCTTTGCAGAAAATTTGGCTAAATCCGTTTTTGAAAATATTGAAGTAGTAGATACAACCATAAACGAAAATCTCGTAGGATGGTCAATGAGCAGAATTTCAAAGGTGGCAAGAGCTATTTTGCGTTTATCCGTATGCGAAATGATGTTTTCAAACGACATACCCGTGGGCGTTTCAATTAATGAAGCGGTTGAAATTGCAAAAAAATATGCTACACAGGACGATGCATCATACATTAACGGAGTCCTCGGTTCAATTAGTAAAAAGTTAGAAAAATAATATAAAATTAATTCGACATCTTGCGGCACTTTTAAGTGGTGCAATTTTGTCGCGTTTTGGGAGAAATCAAATTAATGTCAACATTTTTAACAGTCAGTCAAATAAATACGTATCTCAAATCAATAATTGACCAAGATTTTAATTTACAAAATATATATGTTTGCGGTGAAATTTCAAATTTTACCAATCACTATAAATCGGGGCATTGGTATTTCACTTTAAAGGATGAGAATGCTTGTGTTAAGGCAGTTATGTTTAGAAATTCAGCCTCTCGTGTGCGTTTTGAGGTTGAAAACGGAATGAAGGTTCTTATAAGATGCAGTGTTTCCTTATACGAAAGGGACGGTGTGTATCAGCTTTATTGCGAAGATATGATTCCCGAGGGCGTCGGTGAACTAACACTTGCTTTTGAACAGTTAAAGGACAAGCTTTCAAAATTAGGCTTATTTGATTCCGAACATAAAAAGCAACTGCCGAAGTTCCCAAAAAGAATAGGCGTCGTAACTTCTTCCTCCGGAGCTGCTCTTCACGACATTATTAATGTATTAACAAGAAGATATCCTTGCGCAGAAATTGTTTTTGAGCCTGTACAGGTTCAAGGAGTTTTCGCAGCACAGGAAATTGCGGCAGCTATTCAAAAATTTAATTCGCTTAAAGGTGCAGATGTTATAATAGTCGGAAGAGGTGGAGGCTCAATCGAGGATTTGTGGGCTTTCAATGAAGAAATTGTCGCAATGGCGATCTATAATTCAAACATTCCTATTATATCTGCCGTTGGCCATGAAACAGATTTCACGATAGCAGATTTCGTGAGTGATATGAGAGCACCTACTCCATCTGCGGCGGCAGAAATTGCTGTGCCCGATATTCGAGAGGCTCTTTTTTCGCTTGATAAAACATTGGATACTTTGACATACAGTTTAACTTTAAAGCTTAATGCGATCGAGCAAAAAATTGCCGATTTTTCACAAAAAATAACTGCGGCAAGTCCTGCTAAAAGTATTCAATTTTATGGTCAGTTACTCAATGTATGCGAAGAAAAACTAAACTTAACTATAAAAAATAAGTTGGATTTTTATTCAAATGCTCTTTATCATTATACAGCAAAGCTTGAGGCTTTGAGCCCTTTAAAGCTTCTTACAAGAGGATATGCTATCGTAGAAGACGAAAACGGCGTAGCTGTGAAATCAGTTTATGCGGCTGAGATAGGGGATAACATTCAAATAAAAATGCACGACGGTACAATATATTGTAAGGTTGAAGATAAAACACTTTGATTGAAAGGAAAATACGATGGAAATATACACACTTGACACAGCAATGATTAGATTGAAGGAAATAACCGAGGCTTTGGAAAGCGGCGAATATGATCTTGAAATGTCGATGAAGCTTTATGAAGAGGGAGTTAAGCTTGTAGCATTTTGCAACAAACAATTAAATGATGTGAAAGAAAAAATCGTAAATTTGTCAGAGCTCGTTTCCGGAGAAGATACCAATGGATAAAGCATATACTCTAAACGAATACATTGAACTGATTAACGAAAATTTAGAAAAAGAATTTCCTTGCTGCGATTTTGGATACAGCGATGTGCATGATGCTATGAAATACAGCCTCAAAGTCGGCGGAAAAAGAATCAGACCTGTTTTGGTTCTTGAATTTTGCAGAGTTTGTGGTGGTGATATCAACGACGCTCTGCCTTTTGCGCTTGCTATTGAAATGATACACACATATTCTCTTATACACGATGATTTACCTTGTATGGATGATGACGATATGAGAAGAGGGAAGCCGTCGTGTCATATTAAATTCGGAGAAGAATTTGCTCTTTTGGCAGGCGATGGTCTTCTAACATTAGCGTTTAATATAATTGCGAAATCATCTGTTGCAAAAGAAAGACCGGAAATTGCTGTAAAAGCAATTGAATTTTTATCCGGTTTGGCAGGAGTAAACGGTATGATCGGAGGACAGGCTATTGATTTAAAAAATGAGAATCAACAAGCCGATCTCGAAACTTTAAAATTGATGGATACATTAAAAACAGGCGCTTTAATTAAGTGTGCCGCTATGATGGGCGCTGTGTGTGCCAATGCTTGTCAAGAGAAGCTTAATGCTGCCGAAACCTATGCTGAAAATTTAGGCTTAGCGTTTCAAATAGTTGACGATATACTTGACGTTGTCGGTGATGAAGTGCAACTCGGAAAACCGATAGGGAGCGACTGCGAAAGCAAAAAATCTACTTATGTATCCGTTTTAGGACTTGAAAAATCATCAGAATTAGCAAATGAGCTTACAAGAAAAGCTATTGATGCTTTGGATTTGTTTGGCGATGACGGAAAGTTCCTTAAAGATTTAGCATTCAGTCTTATTAAAAGACAAAACTGAAAGAGACGATAATAATGGAATACAAAATTCTTTCAAGGATAAAAGGTCCTGCAGACATTAAAAAATTGAGCTTTCAGCAACTTCAAAATTTATCGCAAGAGATTCGATACAAGTTAATCGAAACAGTATCTGAGAACGGTGGTCATTTGGCTTCAAATTTAGGTGTTGTTGAATTAACGGTTGCTATGCATAAAGCTTTTGACTCGCCTGAAGATCAGATTGTATTTGACGTGGGTCATCAATGTTATACGCACAAACTGCTTACAGGCAGATATTCAGTATTTAATACAATTAGAACTAAAGGTGGTATATCCGGTTTTTGCCGACCGAGTGAAAGCGAACACGATACTTTCTACAGCGGACACAGCGGCACATCGGTTTCTGCCGGAATCGGACTTGCAAAGGCAAAGGACTTATTAGGTGATAAGCATTATGTTATTAGTGTTATCGGTGACGGTTCTTTTACCGGAGGAATGGTATATGAAGCTTTGAACAACGGAGGTAGAAGCAATTTAAAGCACATTGTTATTCTTAACGACAATAAAATGTCTATTTCCGAAAATGTCGGAGCTTTTGCAAAGTATCTTGCTGTTATACGATCTATGCCTGAATACTATACCTTTAAAGCTAATACTGAGAAATTTCTTAACGTGTTCCCTAAAGGTGATAAATTTGCAAAAAAGCTTCACGAAATAAAAACTGATATAAAAAACAGAGTATACAGACAAAGCACTTTTTTTGAAGATTTAGGATATAGATATATGGGACCTATTGATGGTCATAATATTGAACATCTCTGTGATGCTCTTGAAGCTGCAAAGGCTGTAGACGGACCTGTTTTGCTTCATGTTATTACAACTAAAGGCAAAGGCTACGAATATGCCGAAAAGTCTCCAAGCGTATTTCACGGGATTTCAAAATTTGATGTCTATACAGGTGAAGCAATTTCATCTTCTCGTAGTTTTTCTGATGTTTTCGGTGAAACTCTTTGTGAATTGGCTGAAACTGACAGCTCTGTTTGTGCAATAACTGCCGCAATGGGGCTCGGCACAGGTCTTAAAGCTTTTAGCGAAAAATACCCCAAAAGATATTTCGATGTTGGAATTGCCGAGGAACACGCAGTTACTTTTGCGGGTGGTCTTGCAAGAAACAATATGAAGCCTGTTTATGCTGTTTATTCAACCTTTCTGCAAAGATGCTATGACCAAATAGTGCACGATATTTCACTTCAAAAGCAAAAAATCATCCTTGCTATTGATAGAGCAGGCTTTGTTGGTGAAGATGGTGAAACACATCACGGTATTTTTGATGTGGCTTTTCTTGGCACAATACCTGATATAAAAGTATATTCACCTTGCTGCTTCAGAGCTTTAAAGGCAGATCTTAATAACGCTCTTTATGCTGATGAGTTTTCTGTTGCCGTACGTTATCCGAGAGGCTCGCAGGGCAGTAATGTGGACAAGCTTAAATATGATTGCATTGAATATGCTACCTACGGCGACTTAGAATGTAATACCGTTATCGTAACCTACGGCAGAATTACTTCTAACGCAATAGACGCTGTTGATGCATTAACCGAAAAAGGCATATCAACCTGTTTGTTGTGTTTGAATATGATAAAACCACTGCCTGAAGGTGTATGGGATATTGTTTGTGATAAAAATAACGTCTTTTTCTTTGAAGAAGGACAGAGAAACGGCGGAATTGCCGAAAGGTTCGGATGCTGTCTTATGGAAAAATCTTTTAAAGGAAGGTATTTCGTTACAGCAATTGAAAATAAATTTGTTGAACAAGCTAACATAGATGAGCTTATCGCTCTTTATGGATTTGATAAAGATTCAATAATTAATAAAATAACGGAGAATTATAATGACTGAAAAAATTAGACTTGATGTCGCTTTGTTTGAAAGAGGTTTTGTTGACAGCAGAGAAAAGGGCAAGGCTTTAATAATGGCAGGTCTTGTTTATTTGAACGGAAAAAAAGAAACAAAGGCAGGAGCATCCGTAAAAAACGAAGATTGCATCGAACTGCGCGGAGAAAAAATGCCGTATGTAAGTCGAGGTGGATATAAGCTTGCGAAGGCTATAGATGAATTCGGCCTTAAGCTTGACGATTTCGTATGTATGGATATAGGTGCTTCTACCGGTGGCTTTACAGATTGTATGCTTATTAACGGAGCAAAAAAAGTATATTCAATAGATGTAGGATACGGTCAACTCGCTTGGAAGCTTCGAAACGATGCCAGAGTTGTTAATATGGAGCGAACAAATTTCAGGCACGTAACAAAAGATGATATAGAGGAAGAAATTGATTTTGTAAGTGTTGATGTTTCTTTCATTTCCCTTAAGCACATCATTCCTGTTATGCACACACTTTTAAAAGAAAGCGGAAGGGCAGTATGTCTTATTAAGCCGCAATTTGAGGCCGGCAAGGAAAAGGTAGGTAAGAAGGGTGTTGTAAGAGAAATCAGCACCCATATCGAAGTAGTCGATATGATATTTAATTTTGTCCTTCAAAACGGTTTTTCAGTTTTAAATCTTGATTTTTCTCCAATTAAAGGTCCGCAAGGGAATATAGAGTATTTAATTTACATTGAGAAAAACAGCGATGCAAAATCATATCTTCAAAAATCAGTTGAGCAAATCGTTAACGAATCGCACGAAAATCTCAGCGGAGGTGAGAATAAATGACGGTGTATATTTATTCTAATATGACGCGAAACAATGCTTATGAAGTTACAGCTGCCGTTTACAGTGAACTGAAAAATCTTGGTGTTAAAGTTCTGATGCCTAATGAAAACAAATCATACTTTTGTGATTTTGAAGCTGAATTTTTGAGTGATACGAAAGCAGCTCAGCAGTGTGATATTGTTATTGCAATAGGCGGAGACGGTACGATAATGCACGCATCAGGTTTCGCAAGTGAACACGATAAACCGATTTTAGGAATAAATGCCGGCAGGCTTGGCTTTCTTGCAGGTCTTGAAAAGCAGGAGCTTACACATTTAAAAAATCTTATTTCAAAGCAGTATAGTGTTGATTCTCGAATGATGCTTAAGGTCGAGCACTATGAAAACAATAGCTTAGTAGGTGAATACCATTGTCTCAATGATTGCGTTGTCGCAAGAAGCATATCGTTTAGATTATGTGAAATAGAAGCTTTTTATAACGGCAAGCTAATTAAAGATTATTTTGCTGACGGTTTAATAGTTGCTACACCCACAGGGTCCACTGCATATTCTCTTTCGGCAGGAGGACCGGTTGTTGATACTTCAATCGAAAGCTTGATTTTAACTCCGGTGTGTTCACATTCGCTCTTTTCCCGCTCGATGATATTCGAGAAGAATACAGAGATTGCCATAACGGTCAAAAATCCGGAAATATGCCTGCCTGTTTTCAGTCTTGACGGTAAAATCGGAATTTCCATGACAAAAAGCACGAAGTTGATTATAAAAAAATCGGACAAGGTAACAAAATTAATTAGAATTAAGTCTGATAGCTTTGCAGATATTCTTTCTCAAAAGCTAATTGAAAGACACAACCAAGAAAAAGGAAATATGTTTTAATATTTTTTATAGAAAGGACATAACCTTATGGTTATGTTACGGAGGAACTTATGAAAAAGAACAGACATGAAGCAATTTTGAGTTTAATCTCAAAGAACGATATCGGCACACAGGAAGAGCTTATGATAAGACTAAACGAGCTTGGGTATAAGGTTACACAAGCAACCGTTTCAAGAGATATCAAAGCGTTAAAGCTTATCAAAACACCGATATCTTCGGGTCAATACAAGTATTCCTATGTAAAAGGCGAAAGTGATGATTTTTCAGGGAAGTATTATTCCATTCTTTCACATTCAGTTACCGATGTAAAGTACGCAGGTAATATGGCAGTGGTTAAATGCTATTCGGGTATGGCTCAAGCCGCTTGTGCCGCAATGGATAATCTGGAAATTGAAAACATTGTTGGTACTCTTGCGGGAGATGATACAATATTTGTTCTTTGCAGCGATGAAAACGCCGCCGCAGAATTTCAGGATTACATAACTATGATTCTTGCTCAAAATTAATAGTTTTAAAGGGGCGCAATATGTTATCAAGTTTAAAAATTGAAAATGTTGCCGTTATTGAAAAAACAGAAATTTCCTTCGATAAAGGACTTAATATTTTAACAGGTGAAACCGGTGCAGGTAAATCAATTGTAATTGATGCTATTAACGCAATATTAGGCGACAGAGTTTCTAAAGATATAATCAGAACGGGTGCTGATAGGGCACTCGTAACTGCAGTATTCGTTGATGTTGCGAACGAGGTAAAGGAAAAGCTATTCGATTTCGGAATAGAGTGCGATGACGATACTGTTGTTATAACAAGAATTATATCTTCTGATTCTCGAAGCAGTTGTAAAATTAACGGTAGCACGGTTACTGTGTCTATGCTCAAAAGTGTTGGTGCTGATTTAATTACAATTTGCGGTCAACACGACAGTCAACATTTGCTTTTAAAAGAGCGACACGCAAAATTTATTGACGATATCGCAGACTGCAAAGATCTGCTTATGAGCTATAGGGAAACTTTAGAACAAATCAAAAAAGTCAGAAAAGAATTAAAAAAGCTGCTTGCAAGTGAAGATGGTAAACAGCAAAGAATGGACTTTTTGAATTTCCAAATAAAAGAGCTCTCTGACGCTAAAATTCAAGTTGGTGAAAGAAAGAGACTTTTAGAAGAAAAGAAGATGATTGCAAACAGAGAAAGACTAATCGGTTTGCTTAACAGCTGCGATTTTCTTATAAACGGAAGCGATGAAATGCAAGGCTTGTCAACTCAACTTTACAGCCTGCTCGATGTCCTTTCGGAGCTTTCTAAATTTGACAGTCGCTTTGAAAGCTTCGATTCGATAATAACTGATTTTAGATATACTCTTGACGATTGCAGTGGTGAGGTTTCCGGTTTGCTTTCAAGCTTTACCGATGGCGTTTTTGATATAAACGATGTTGAGGAAAGACTTGATTTGCTTTATCGTCTTTCTAAAAAATACGGTGAGACAGAAGAAGAGATGTTGTCCTACCTTGAAAGTATCAGCGAAGAATACAGTTCACTTGAAACAAGCGATGAAGCGATAAAAGCTTTGCAGGATAAGTTCGATGAAATTGGCGATGTGCTTTTTGATAAGGCTTGCGTTTTATCTGATGCAAGAAAATATGCGGCAATTGATTTTGAAAAAAAGGTTACGGAGTATTTACATTTTCTAAATATGCCCTCGGCATTTTTTACGGTTAATTTTGAAGATTGCCCCGCTAACGAAGACGGCATTGATTCGATAGAATTTATGTTTTCGGCAAACGAGGGACAAGACCCAAAACCGCTTGCAAAAATCGCATCTGGTGGCGAGCTTTCAAGAGTTATGCTCGCAATTAGATGTGTGCTTTCGGATAAGGATATTGTTTCAACTATGATTTTCGATGAAATCGACACAGGCGTAAGTGGTAGAGCTGCACAGAAAATAGCGCAGAAGCTTTCCGAGCTTTCAAAGACGA
Organism: uncultured Faecalibacterium sp.; assembly: GCA_964575375.1. Lineage (GTDB taxonomy): Bacteria > Bacillota > Clostridia > Oscillospirales > Acutalibacteraceae > UBA6857. Next base: position 1,157 of record CAZNQI010000027.1, on the reverse strand, counting down.
AGCAGGTTTTATGCGTTACTCATCTCGCACAAATTGCTGCCTTTGCCGATAGGCATTTGTATATTGAGAAAGATACGCTTAACGGTTCAACATATACGAAAGTAACCGTTTTGAGTAATGAGAGCAGAATTCAGGAAATAGCAAGAATTATCGGTGGTGATATCATAACCGAAACCACTTTAAAATCTGCAAGAGAACTGATTGATTTTTCTCATAATACTTGAAAACACTTGACTTTAAAGCGATAAATTAGTAGAATACATAAAGTATCTTCAAAGAAAGGATGAATTAAAATGCAAATATATGAAGAACTTGTTGCAAGAGGCTTAATTGCTCAGGTTACAAACGAAGAAGAAATCAGAGAGATGATTAACAAAGGCCAGGCTACTTTTTATATTGGCTTTGACTGTACAGCTGATAGTCTTACAGCGGGACACTTTATGGCACTGACCTTAATGAAGCGTCTTCAAATGGCAGGCAACAAGCCTATCGCTCTTATCGGTGGCGGTACCACAATGATTGGCGACCCATCCGGTAGAACAGATATGCGTAAAATGTTAACAAAGGAAGACATTGACCACAATGCCGAATGTTTTAAAAGACAGATGGAACGCTTTATCGACTTCGGTGAAGGTAAAGCTATGATGGTAAACAATGCTGAATGGCTTTTAAATCTCAATTATGTTGAGCTTCTTCGTGAAGTTGGTGCTTGCTTCTCTGTTAACCGTATGCTTGCTGCTGAATGCTACAAGCAGAGAATGGAAAAGGGTCTTTCTTTTCTTGAATTTAACTATATGATTATGCAAAGCTACGATTTCTATGAGCTTTACAAAAAGTACGGCTGTAATATGCA
>CAZNQI010000027.1:0-294 GCA_964575375.1 uncultured Faecalibacterium sp. | reverse complement strand
AGAAGCTCGGAAAAGATGCTCACGCTATGACAATTACACTTCTTACTGACTCACAAGGTAAGAAAATGGGTAAGACAGCCGGTAATGCCGTTTGGCTCGATCCTAACAAAACCTCTCCGTTTGATTTCTACCAGTATTGGAGAAATGTTGCTGATGCCGATGTACTTAAGTGTATCAGAATGCTCACATTCTTACCGATTGAAGAAATTGACAAAATGGATGCTTGGCAGGGCAGTGAGCTTAACAAAGCAAAAGAAATTCTTGCCTATGAACTTACGAGGCTTGTTCACGGCG
>CAZNQI010000026.1:0-14415 GCA_964575375.1 uncultured Faecalibacterium sp. | reverse complement strand
GTCAGCAATTTTTTGTCTTTGCTCTCTCTTGAGGCGGAGAATACCGAAAGCTCTTTTGAAACTGCAGACGCACTTTTGGAAAGCTTAGCTTCTGTTAACACTGCGGATGTGGAGCTTATTATAAGACAACAAGAGCAAAAGCGCCTTGACCCTACAGGTAATAAAGAGAAGGTAGAGGCTCTTTTAAAGAAGCTGAAGAACGGCAAAATTACCTACCGTAAGGCTCTAAAGGATTTATATATCGTCGGAGATTCTCTTATGAACGGTCTTGAAGCATACGATATTTTAAACAGTAATCATCTCATTACTCAAGTCAGTGCAAGCTTGTATCATCTTAGCGATAATTTGGAGGAAATAATTGAGCTCAATCCTCCTATTTTGCTTATACATTACGGTATTAATATGATATCAACATCCGAAAGTCAAATGGATAGCTATATTTCATTGTATACAAAACTCATCAAAAAATTGAAAAAGAAGCTTCCCGATACCAGAATCATAATTAGTGGTATTTTTCCCGTTGACCGTGAAATTGCAACTGATAAGCGCTTTGGAAAGATAACTGCTTACAACAAGGCTTTGAAATCTATGTGCAAAAAATTAGATGTAGATTTTTTAGACAGCTCATCGGTTTTGAAAAAGCACAAGGATTGCTACGGAAGCGATGGAATACATCTTTCAAAAGCATTTTATGAAGATTATTGGTTAAGATTTCTTATAAAAGAAATGGAGATTGTTTAAATGATAAGAGCGAGATTTTTTGAATTTGTCTGTGTTGCTCTTCTTGCTGTTTTTATTTTCAATATAACTCAAACGGAGATTTACAGCACCAAAACTGTTGAAGAGGTTGAAACGAGTGTGCTTGATGTTTTTTCTGTTGAAGATTTAAAGAAGATAGAGAATAATAAATTATCAGAGGAATTTTCTTTCGATTTCGACTTCATAGACTCTTTTTCTTACTATGCAAGTGATTCAATTATGAATGTAAACGAAATTCTGATAATAAAGCTGAAAGAAGGAGTGAATTCTTCAGAAACAGAGCAGGTCATTAAAGAAAGAGTTGAAAAAAAGCAAATTCTGTTTGATGGTTATGCTCCGAATGAGAGCGCGTTACTGCAAAATTATGTTTTAAAAAGTAAGTCGGGCTTTGTCTTTTATGCAGTAGGAGAGCAAGCTTCTGCTGCAGTTGAAAAATTTTTATCAGTTGTTTAATTTTTGAGGTGCAATAAATGGTATTCAGCAGCGCTGTGTTTTTATTTGTGTTTTTTCCTGTAACACTATTGCTATATTACGTTCCGGGATTTAAAAACAAAAAACTTGATATAAAGAAAAAGAATTTTATACTTTGCTTGGCGAGCCTTGTTTTCTATGCTTGGGGTGAGCCTGTTTATATAGTTTTGATGCTTATAAGCATCTTTTTCAATTATAATTTAGGCATAGATATTGAATATAACAAAGATAAGAGAATTAAAAAGAAGCTGCTTTTTATTTTTGGACTTTGCTTTAATCTTTTCCTTCTTTGCTTTTTCAAGTATTGGGGCTTTATTTTGGAAAATATCAACAGCATATTCTCTCTTGATATTGAATACAAAGCCTTACCGTTGCCGGTTGGTATTTCATTTTACACCTTCCAGATTTTATCTTATGTTATTGATGTTTACAAAGGTGAGGTCAAAGCGCAAAGAAAGCTTATTCCTTTTGCTTGCTACATAACAATGTTCCCGCAACTTATTGCCGGACCTATCGTACAATACAGCGATATTGAAAAGCAGCTTACAAAAAGAGCTGTTACAACACAAAAGTTTGCAGACGGAATTGTTTATTTCATAAAAGGTCTCGGTAAAAAAGTGCTTTTTGCAAACACAATCGGTGCAGTATATACCGATATTTTAAGCCACGAGGTAAACTCATTGAGCGTGTCTGCTGCATGGATCGGCATACTTTGCTATACTTTGCAAATATATTTTGATTTCAGTGGCTATTCGGATATGGCAATTGGTCTTGGAAAGATGCTTGGCTTTGAATTTTTGCAAAATTTCAATTTCCCCTATAAGGCTACAAGCATAACTGATTTCTGGCGCAGGTGGCACATAAGTCTCAGCTCGTGGTTCAGAGATTATGTCTACATTCCGTTGGGTGGTAATCGCAAAGGAACTGTAAGAACAATATTTAATTTGCTCGTTGTGTGGTCTCTTACGGGACTGTGGCACGGTGCTGCGTGGAATTTTATTGTTTGGGGTGCGTTTTACGGAGTTTTATTAATTGCAGAGAAATACATATTAGGCGGTGTTTTGAAATTTATTCCAAAGCCAATTAAGTATATTGGTACAATGTGTATCGTTATGATTGGCTGGGTGTTCTTTTCAAGCGAAACTCTTACAGCAGCAGTGGAATACTTAAAGGTAATGTTTAACTTTAACAGTGGTGTACTCATAGATGAATACGCAAAATATTTGCTGAATACAAATTATATCCCTCTTACTGTTATGATATTGAGTGCTGTCGGTGTATTTGATTATGCTTTTTCGAACAGGAAAGATCTTTTCAGCAATTTGGTAAGATTTGCAGTTTATGCTGTTATATTCATTATGTGCATCCTCTATCTTATCAGCGAGACTTATAACCCCTTCCTTTATTTCAGATTTTAATTTTCAGAAAGGGAAAAGCTTTTTATGAATAAAAAAAATAACAGTACATCGGCTGACAGCAGAAGCGAATACATTGAAAAAAATTTGATTCCGGAAGATGAAGTCCCCACGAGACATTCGCTTTTTTACAGTTTTTTTGTTTTTATATTTTTGATGTTTATATTTTGTGTAAGCATTTTTCATTTTGTATCTGCTGACTCGGAGTATTCCGAAAGCGAGAACAGAGTTCTTGCCGCAATGCCGAAAATTTCTTGGAACAGTGTTGTTGACGGTAGCTTTATGAGCGATTTTGAAACATATCTTGCAGACCAATTTCCTTTTAGGGATACTATTATTAGTGCAAAGACATTTTGCGACAGAATTTTGGGCAAAAACAAAGAAAACGGTGTTTATATCGGTAAGGACGGTTTTCTTTTTGATACGCAGACCACTTTCAGCGAAGCTAAAGCTGATGAAATTGCAAAAAGTATAAACAGCTTTATAAAAAAGTATAATTTTAAGAATAACGCTGTTATAATTGCTCCTAATTCATCGTGTGTATATTCCGAATATTTGCCGGAATATCTGCAAGTACCGTCGCAAAAGGAAATGCTGTCTTATATATCATCCTGCATTAACGAGGGCATAACCTTTCTTGACACTTGCGAAATTTTACGAGAAAGTGCAAAAGAAAATAAAAATCTATATTACAAAACAGACCACCATTGGACAACCGAGGGCGCATATACTGTTTTTGGTGCCTTAAGTGATGCTTGGTCTTTGAAAAGCGAAAATGTTAATTATGAGTTTTATACTGCTTCGACAACATTCGAGGGGACATTAGCTTCTAAGGCAGGTGTACACGATTATACAGACGAAATAGTTATTTGTACCCCCGAAATAAGCCAAGTAGCGTATGTTGTTAATTTGGAATCCGAAGGAATTAAGACCGGTTCATTCTTCTTTGAAGAAAAGCTTTCGCAAAAAAATCAATACGAGGTTTTCTTGGGTGGCAACTATGATAAGGTTTCAATTTCCACGACAGCTGATAATTTTAACAATCTTCTTGTTATTAAAGACAGCTATGCTAACTGTTTTATACCGATGTTAACACCGTATTTCACAAAGATAGTTGTTGTTGACCCGAGATATCTCACAGACAGCTTAGATAGTATTATTTCGGAAAACTCATTTACACACGTTTTATTTCTTTATAATCTCAACACAATTTTGCAGGACACTTCAATGACACAATGTCTTGAAAGCTAATCGAAAGCTAAAAAAACAGGTATTTTCAAACGCTTGATTGCTGTTTTGAAAATACCTGTATAATTTTGTTAGGGCTTATTTCTTCTTGTTCTTACTCTTCTTTTGTTTCGCAAAGAGGGTTGCACAAAGCATAATTACAACAAATGTGATAAGATAGAAAATAACCGGAAGCGAGAAAGTTCCGTTAGCTTTTGCCGCTTGATAAGGATAAATGCCGTGAGCAAAAATAGCGGCTATAACCATAAAGATTGAACCACAGATAGCAAGAATGGGAGCAATTTTGCCTTTTATTATTCCCAGACCTTTTTCCTTGAACATCATACTTATAAATATCGGGATATACATAGCGTATGTTGTGATGATCGGAAGCTCAGATGAGTCGAAAGAGAAAAGACCGAACCAAGGCTTGTCTGTAAGCTGTGAGCCATAGAAGAATAAAAGCCATACAGCACTTATGAAAAGGCCGAGTATTGATGAGTTCGATGGCATACTTGTTGCTGGATCAACTTGCTTGAGGATTTCAGGCTTTGGACCGACATTGCGCACTGCAACAGCGTAAAACGCTCTTGAACAGCCGAGGGTAAGACCGTTAAGAGTGCCGAGACAAGACACAATAACGAACACGAATAACAGGGTGCCGGCAATGTTTGAGAAAACGGCTGAGAAAGCGATTCTTGCACCGGCTTCGCCTCCTTGCATAATTTCTGCGTTTGATATACCGCCTGCAAGACCGATATAGTAAGCAATATAAACTGCAACAATAATAAGAGTACCCATTACAAGTGCTTTTGGAAGGTTCCTTTTTGCGTCTTTAAGCTCGGCGTTGATTGATGTGGCTGTTATCCAACCCTCATACGCAAAAGCTGTTGCCACAACTGCTTTGAAAAGACCGCTTGAAGTGGATATTTCTTCGTTTACAACAGTTGTGAAGTTTTCTATAAGAAGACCGTTTGAAAGTCCCATTATTGTACCGACGATTGCCATAAGAAATAAAGGGATAAGCTTGATGAATGTTGTCGAAACCTGGAACTTACCTGCAAGCTTTGGAGCAAGAGTATTCATAACGAACACAGCAATAAGCAAGAATACAGCGATTGTCATACACTGCGGTCCCGTGCTACTCCATTGAGATTCGGCAGGCAAAAAGCCGTTAAGGAAAACACAGAAATATCTTGCACTTACCCAAGCTAAAACGGATGTTAGGGTCGGATAATAGAAAATGGCTAAAAACCACCCCATATAGTATGCGTAGTTTTTTCCGAGCAGAGCCTCTGCAAAGTCAACGATTCCGCTGACTTTTTCGTGTCTGGTAGCGAGAATTGCGAATGCGTAGGCGCAAGATACCATAATGATGCCACCAAGAATCCACGCTAAAATACCGATAGGAAGATTACCTCCTGTTTCAGTGAGAATTTTTTCTGCTTTAAAGAAAACGCCGGAGCCTATTACAGTGCCGACAACTGTACATACGGCTGTCAAAAGACCGTACTTTTTTTCGAGTTTATTTGACATATTTTCTCCTCCAAATAGTTTTTCTTAATAATATCATTTTGTTTTGTATAAGTCAACTGAATTTTATTTCTTTTAATTTAGCTTTTTTATATAGTTTTGTTTATAGTTTTGTATCTTATGTGTATTTCTCGTCAAAAAATTGTTAACTCATTTACTTAAATATTGACTTAATTAAGATTAAGTGTTAAACTATATATGTAAATTTATAATTTATTATAGTTTAAGGAGTGTATACACATGAAAAAAATATTATGTGCAGTTTTAGCTTTTACTTTAATGTTTTCAAGCGTATTCGCAATGAATGTAAGTGCTGCTACATACGCAGATGACATTGATGCTCTTTACAATGAGGGTAAGCTTTCAGGAGTTGACACAGCTTTTAAAAGCACCACAGGTGATGAAATGGCTACAGCTCTTAACAGCCTTTATAACAGTACAAACACGCTTGTTTGGGATAGTCTTGATGTAACTAAAGGCGATCTCGCTCTCGCTTGCGGTAATGCAAACGTATATCTTAAGAGACTTCTCAATCAAAAATATGCAGGTGGTAAGCTTTTCCTTGACGAAAATGCAGACGGTTATGCAACTTCGATTTCACATTTCCTTTATAAAATTTTCTATAACTTTAATGCAACCGATGAACTTCAAGCAAGAAATGTTGTTTTTGAAGGCTCACAGGCTGTTCCGGAAGAGGACTTTTATCAACAAATAGCAATCGTTTCCGGCTTTGCTGATCTTTTGCAAAGCAACTGGTGCGATGCAAATGTTGATTTTGTTGCACTTGTTGAACTTTTTGGCTTAAGCAAGCAGGATATCCTTGCCAGCGACTATAAGACAGGCTATCAGCTCGGCGGAAAGATTCTTAAATACTCAATCGAAAAAATTCTCAATGTAGGACCGATTGAATATATTGTAAAGATTGTATCTGCACTTTCAACTTCGTATGCTGCTAAATATCAAAATGCTGCTGAAGCTCTTTTGAAGATCAGAATCAATAGCTTAAACGGTGTGTCGGCAGAGACTCTTTCAACGTTTACAGGTGTATTGAATCTTATTTTTAATAATCTTGATTCAAGCAGAACAGATTGCTTGCAGTTCTGTACACTTCCCGAAAAGAGAATTGCTGCTGCTTCCGGAGAGACAGAAGTGTTCCTTTATTTGCTCACATACCTTAACATTAACAGCAAGTATGCTAATAATGAGTCTCTCTTGAGAGGATATTTCAACGACTATGCTTCAATACTTCTTACAACAACTTCAACTCAAGAAGACAGTAATGTTATTAAGGGCTTCTATTACAGCGTATTGTTGGCTGATTATATGGATTCAAATGCAAGCTCTGTTTCGTCGCTTGGTGAATTTGTTACATCTTACAAGGATATGTATCAAAGCACATGGGATAACGCACCGAATGACATTATGAATTCTATTTACAATTCAATCATCAGCTTCTTTAGAGCTATCGCTCAAGTAATTGATAATTGGCTTAAGATTTTCTCCGGTGAAAAAGAATTCGGTTAATAATCAAAAAGAATATCAAAACCACCCGTTTTTTGGGTGGTTTTTGTTGTGTTATTATTTTAAATGTGTTAAAATAATAAAGTATATCTAAATCTGAAAGCTGGTGAGAAAATGAAAGTTGCTATAATTGGCGGCGGTGCCTCCGGTTTAGCTTGCGCTATTGAAATGAAGCGAAGATGCAATGAAATTGACGTTACAGTTTTTGAGCTTCGCGACAGAGTTGGAAAAAAGCTTCTTGTTACAGGTAACGGAAGATGCAATATGCTTAATATGAATGAAAGCTTAACTTCGTTTTCTTGTGGTGATTTTGTGAGTCATACACTAAAAAAATTTGACGTTAAAAGCAACCTTCAATTTTTTTCATCATTGGGTCTTTATACGAGAAGCGACGAAGAAGGCAGGGTATACCCCTTGAGCAATCAAGCTTCAAGTGTTCTTGACGCTTTGCGCTTTGAGTGCGAGCATCTTAAGGTCAATATTGCTTGCGATAATGAAATAACAAAGCTTGAAAGGCAATCAAACGGCTTTATTTTAAACTCAAAGGATTACTTTGATAAGGTTGTTCTTTGTTGTGGCAGCAAAGCGGGAGTGAAGAATTATAAATCGCTCGAGCTTGTAAAAAGCTTGGGTGTTAAGACTACAAAGCTTACACCGTCGCTTACGAAAATTTGTGTTAAGCAAAGCGATTTTACAAAAAGGGTCAAAGGTGTAAGATGCAAAACGAATTTAAAGCTATATAAAAATAATCAGTTTGTATCACAGGAAAACGGCGAAATACTTTTTACTGATTACGGAATTTCGGGAATTGCCGCAATGCAGCTTTCTTTTTATATATCTAAAGATATTCTGTCTAAGTATAAAATAAAATGCGATTTTGTTCCTGAGCTTGATTTTTCTTCTCTTGAAAGATATATCCAAAATATTATAAAACACAACCACTTTGCAAAATGCGAAAATCTGCTTTCGGGTTTTATGCCTAAAAAGCTTGGTGAAATGATTATCAAATCTCTTGGCATATCCTCTGCTAAAAATGTGGGTGAGCTTTCAAGCGGGGAAATCAAACAGCTTGTTTCTTTTATAAAAGGCTTTAGCTTTGATGTTAGCGAGCTGAAAGGCTTTGAAGATGCACAGACTGCTTCGGGTGGTATAGCTTTAAACGAGGTTGACAGAAAAACGCTTGAATGTAAAAAGGTTAAAGGACTGTATTTTGCAGGTGAAATGCTTGACATTGATGCTCTTTGCGGCGGCTACAATCTTTGGTGGGCGTGGTCGAGCGGAAGATTATGCGGCGAAAGTATAGCTGAAATTATGATTAAAAGGTGAATGTGAAATGATAAGAATTAACGAGGTAAAACAAAGCCTTGATGCAACAAAGGAAGACTTATTCAATGCGTGTAAGAAAATTCTGCGTATTAACGATGAACAGATAAAATCGATTACTATTGCAAGGCAAAGTGTAGACAGCAGAAAAAAAGAGGACGTTTTCTTTTGCTACAGTGTTGACGTTGAAGTGTTTGGCGATGAAAACAAAATTATAAAAAGAGCTAATTCAAATAAAGTGAGTTATATCGAACCTTATGTGTATACTCTGCCCGAAATAAAAAGAAACAGCAGCTTCACTCCTGTTGTTGTAGGGTTTGGACCGGCAGGGATTTTTGCCGCATTAACATTGGCGAGGGCAGGACTTAAGCCTTTGGTTATCGAAAGAGGTAATGATGTAGACAGCAGAACTGCTGATGTAGAAAACTTCTTTGTAAATAAGGTGCTGAACGAAGATTCTAATGTGCAATTCGGTGAAGGCGGTGCCGGTACATTTTCGGACGGAAAGCTCACAACGGGCATTAAAAGCCCTCTTTGCAGAAAGGTTTTTCTTGAGCTTCATAAGCACGGCGCACCTGAAGAAATATTGTACAGTGGTAAGCCACACATCGGAACAGATAAGCTCGGTGCTGTTGTTAAAAGTATGCGCGAGGAGATTATCTCTCTTGGTGGTGTTGTTAAATTTGCAGCCAAGCTTACAGATCTTATTGTTTATAACGGTTGCATTCAAGGTGTAACTTATGAAGAAAACGGCAAGACGGTAGATGTTGAAACCGACAGTGTCATTATTGCAATAGGCCATTCCGCCAGAGATACGGTTAAAATGCTTTACGGCAAGGGTATAAAGATGATGCAGAAGCCTTTTTCGGTGGGCTCAAGAATCGAGCATCCCAGAGAGCTTATCGATAAGGCGCAATACGGTGCATTTGCAGGTCATAAAGCATTGGGTGCCGCAGACTACAAGCTTGCTTGCCACGGTCAGCATGAAAGAGGTGCATATACATTTTGTATGTGTCCCGGAGGTACGGTTGTTGCTGCTACGTCGCAAAAAAACGCTGTTGTTGTTAACGGTATGAGTGAATACGCAAGAGACGGTGAAAATTCAAACTCTGCTATTCTTGTTAACGTATATCCCGAAGATTTCCCAAGTGAACACGTCTTATCGGGATTTGATTTGCAAACTCAAATTGAGCAAAAGGCGTTCATACTCGGTGGTGGAGATTATAGTGCGCCTTGTCAGCTTGTGGGCGACTTTTTGAAAGGTAAAAAATCCACTTCTCTTTCGTTTGTAAGACCTACTTGTCCAACCGGCGTTAAGCCCGGTGATATACGACAAGTACTTCCGAAAAAGGTTACCGATACGATGGCTGATGCAATAGTTCAGATGGATAAAAAGCTGGTAGGGTTTGCGTTAGCGGATGCAGTCCTTACGGCCCCCGAAAGCAGAAGCTCATCACCTGTCAGAATACTTCGAGACGATATATATCAAACTAATATCAGAGGTATTTACCCTTGCGGCGAGGGAGCAGGCTATGCGGGAGGTATTGTTTCTGCCGCTGTTGACGGTATCAAATGCGCTCATGCAGTTTTGAGCGGTGAGTTTTAATTGGATGTGATAAAATGAAATATGTTGTTATAAGTCTTGTTGTAGTTTTATTGGTTGGTGTTTTTATGTATTTGGTTGTAAGCGACGGTGAAACAGTTGTTGATTTTACCAAAAAAATTGTTGAGCAAACTGTTTTACCCACAGAAGAGAATGTCAAATTGATGGGGCGTTCTTATTTTGACGGAGAGAAAAGGTATTTTTCTTTTTCCGGTAGTGGTGTTGAGTTTAAATTTAAAGGTGAAAGTGCAACGCTTCATTTCTTGTCGGATAATGCAGATACAACTGCTTACGGGCAGCGAGTAAGATTTGCCGTTTTGTTGGACGGCGAAATTGTGTTCGATGAGATTATGGACGAAAATGAAAAAACCTTACAAGTTAAAACTGCTTCAGATGAAATTGAGTCGGTGGTAACAGTTGTTAAGCTCTCGGAAGCTAAACACAGTACATTTGCGCTCGGAAATATAACTGTTAGCAGCTATGACGGTATTTCTCCTACTAATGAGAACAATTTAAAAATTGAATTTGTGGGCGACTCGCTCACTTGCGGCTACGGTATTGATGACACGCAAAGCGTATTTTCCACTCGCACGGAAAACTTTATGAAAACCTATGCGTATATAACAGCAAATAACTTAAATGCAGATTATAGCGCAGTATCCTTTTCGGGGTACGGCGTAGTGTCTGGGTTTACTTCGGGTGGCAGAAGACCCGAGGCTGTTGTCAGCAAATATTATTATGATGCTTGTTTACTTCCCGAAGCTTCGCCTGTTTGGAACTTTAATAAAAAGGATAATAATTTGGTTGTAATAAATCTCGGTGCTAATGACGCTTCTTATTGCACTACCTCTTACAGAGTGCAGGAATTTTATCTTGCATATATTGAACTTATAAAGATGATAAGAAGCTGCAACGGTGATGCATACATTATATGCGCGCTGGCTGATGTGAATAATTCATTGTTTCCCACTATCGAAAAAGCAGTTGAAGCTTACAAGGAAGAGACTCTTGACAGTAAAATTTCAACCTTGATGTTAGAATTTAATATGGAAGAAAATGATATTGTTACAGACGGTCATCCGGGTTATTTATCAAACTTAAGTGCAAGCGAAACTCTTACGAACAGAATAAATGAGCTGGTAGCTTCGGGGGAAATTGTATTTTAATTGGTGATTTAAGTATGCTTGATGTGTTTTCTTTTTCCTTTAATGCAGTAATGCCTATACTTTTAATGGCACTTGTCGGTTATGCTGTTAAAAGTATGCATTTTGCTGATGATGTGTTTTTTAAAAAATTAAACTCACTGAACTTTAAAGTGTTTTTACCCATACTCTTATATTTCAATGTTTATGAAATTGATTCTTTAAAAAGCATAAATGTAAGTGCAATTATTTACTGCGTTTTGGCAGTGCTGTTCATTTGCCTTTGCGGATATGCCGTTGCTAAAATTATTTTCAAAAGGCGAAATCAAATAGGGGTACTTACTCAATGTTCTTTTCGCTCTAATTATGCAATAATCGGCTTACCTTTAGCCGAAAGCATCGGCGGTGAGTCTGCAGTTGCTTTTGCGAGTGTTCTTTCTGCAGTTGCAATTCCGATATACAATATATTAGCGGTTATGCTTCTTTCGCATTACGGTGAAGGTACACACAATCAAAGCATAAAATCAACTCTCAAAAAGACTTTGAAAAACCCGCTTATTATCGGGGTAGCTTTTGGAATATTAACCTTGATTGTAAGATATTTCTTAACAAATGAAAACGGAGAAACACTTTTTTCAATTGAATATAATCTTCCGTTTGTATATTCAGCAATTAAAAGTATATCCAAAATTGCTTCGCCTTTGGCTCTTGTCGTTTTAGGAGCAAGATTTGACTTTTCAAAGGTTAAGGATTTGATTTTGGAAATTTCTGCAGGTACCTTTATGCGACTTGTGTTTGCACCGTTAGTCGGAATTGGTATCGCAGTGGTTTTAAGTGAATACAGTAATGTATTTTCAATAACCTCTAACGAGTATCCGGCATTGATTGCGTTGTTTTCTACTCCTGTTGCAGTTTCAAGTGCAGTTATGACAAGTGAAATTGGCGGAGATGAGCAGTTAGCAGGACAGCTTGTTGTGTGGACAAGCTTGCTTTCAATGCTTAGTATGTTTTTAGTTATTTTTGTTTTAAAAAGCTTTAGCTTTATATAAATTCAAGGAGATGTAAACTATGAAGAAAGATTTTTGTATTATTTGTTCTGCGAAAAAAATGCTCAATAAATTAAAAATGGACCAGGGAGCAGAGTTTTCCTATAACAATGATGCGGCGTTAACTCCACCGATGGGTTGGTCGAGTTGGAATCTTTTTCGCAATAAAATAAGCGAACAGCTTATAAAAGAAATTGCTGACGCAATGGAAAAGACAGGCCTTTCCGAGGTTGGTTATCGTTATGTGAATATTGACGATTGCTGGCAAGCTTCTACGAGAGACAGTGAGGGCAGACTTATGTGCGATAAGGTTACTTTCCCGAGCGGTATAAAGTCCCTTGTCGAGTACGTTAATTCAAAGGGCTTAAAGCTTGGTATTTACTCATCAAACGGAACACTTACTTGTGAAGATTACCCTGCAAGTTTGCGACACGAGAGAATTGATGCACAAACCTTTGCAAGCTGGGGTATTGAATATTTTAAATACGATTTCTGTCATAATGTGTCAATTCCGAGCCAGGCTCCTAAAATTTGCAGAATCAGTTTTGCAAAGCAAGGAGAGGGTAAGGATTTTGCTGTATTTACTCCAAGAGATGTTTTTCTCAAAGGCAGAGCCAGAATTATAAGCGACGATGATGTGGAAACAAAGTGTTATATAACAGGACTTGAAAGCAGAAACGGCTCGTTTTCTTTGGTTGTTAACGCTGAAAGTGCGGGAGAGTATATACTTACACTTGATATCAGAAAAGACGGTCTTAACGAAAAGTTTATTATGGTTAATATCAACAGCCATGATGAATATCACATTTATTGTCCGGGTACGAAGAGCTGGACACCGGAGGGCAGAGCACAAATCACGGTAAAGCTTCTTGAGGGAGAGAATACTGTCGATTTTTCAAACCCGATAGGTTCAAGGGCTGACAGTGCGGCTGTTCAGTATAAGCTTATGGGCAGAGAGCTTAAAAGAGCAACAAAGCTTTGCGCACAAAAGAATAAAATTCAGGAAAAGCCCATTGTATTTTCTATTTGTGAATGGGGGCTTAATCGTCCGCATAAATGGGGTAGGGAAGCAGGAAACCTTTGGCGTACAACCCCTGATATTAAACCGATATGGGCATCTGTTCTCGGAATCTACAGTGTTAATGTTATGCTGAATAAATATTCCGCAGTTGGCGGATGGAATGACCCGGATATGCTTGAGGTTGGTAACGGAGATTTAACTTACGAAGAAAATAAATCTCATTTCAGCCTTTGGTGTATGATGTGCGCACCTTTAATACTCGGCAACGATATAAGAAAGTTTATCAAGGCAGACGGAAGTGTTGATACTGAAAACGAGGTTTACAAAATACTTACAAACAAAGATATGATTGCAATTAACCAAGATGCTCTCGGCATACAGTGTAAGAGGATTAAAACAGGTATTGTCGATGTTCTTGTTAAGCCTCTTGAAAACCAAAGGGTTGCTGTTTGTGTGTTTAATAAGGGTGCAAAAGGAAATTGCGCCACAATTAATATATCTGATATAGCCGCTTTGAGTGGGGTAGAATTACCAAAGAAAACAGGCTATTCTGTTTGCGAGGTTTGGGATAAGGCTTATCTTGAGGATACCTTGCAGATTGTATCTTCACCTGAAAAGCATGGCGTTAAGGTGTATATAATTGAATAAAAAAATTATAGCAGGTGCTTAATTAGTACCTGCTATTTTAAGTGTGTTATTATTCGTTAGTAGTTTTACCTGTTGATTTATAAACAAGAGGTTCTTCGTAATCGGAATACTCTTTTTCAGTGTTTTCTTCTATATCACAATCGTTTTTTAACCACATATATCTGTCGCCACCGGTGTCTTCATATATGTAACAGTAATAGCTGCTTGAATCATATTCGCCATCATCTAAGGGGTAGTATGCTGTAAAGCTTTCAAAAAGCTGCTTTTCTGCATCTTTGGGTAATGGCGCATCTGTTTTTATAAAGGTTTCATCAAAGCAAACAACCGACTCAAAATCTCTTGAAATAATAACATCAGGTTCGCTGCTTACTGCCCAAAAGCAGACACCAAGAATAATCATAAGGAGAACAAAAGGTTTAGCTACTTTTTTAAGAAAACTAACTTTATCTTGCTTTTCATATATTTCTTGCTTTTTTGAAAGCAAGAAAGTTCGTTTGTTTGCAGGTATTTTGTAAAGCTTTTTAAAGAGTACTTTTAAAGAAAAGTCAGAAGTGAGAAGCTTTAATAATGTGTATTCAGGTATAAACAAAAATAAATCAAGCAAGAAAATGCCCCAATGAAGAAATAACATCAGGTTTCTCATTAGCTTCATATATTGTTTGCGATTAGTTGATTTTGCATTTTTAACCTTAAGATTATCACTTTG
>CAZNQI010000025.1:12893-14440 GCA_964575375.1 uncultured Faecalibacterium sp. | reverse complement strand
AAGGTGTCAGCCGTATGGCTGACGGAAGGAGTAAAGCACAAAAACGAGCGATATGGAGCTTGCTTTGACGAGACAGAGGGGTAATATCGCCCCTGAAAGGGGAGATGTCTGCCTTAAATGGCAGACAGAGGGGTAAAATCGCCCCTGAAAGGCTTTTTAAATGCAGAATGCTGACCATACCTTTTCTAACTCCTCACTCCTCATTCCTCACTCCTAACTTGCCATAACTTACATAGCAATACTATGAATACACACAC
Source organism: uncultured Faecalibacterium sp. (assembly GCA_964575375.1). GTDB lineage: Bacteria > Bacillota > Clostridia > Oscillospirales > Acutalibacteraceae > UBA6857. The sequence continues at coordinate 14,183 of CAZNQI010000025.1, read as the reverse complement.
GAAAGGATAGTTTTATGAAAAAGCTTTTGGCAACATTTCTTTGTCTTGCGATACTTTTCAGCTTTGCCTGCTGTGGCAAAGACAGCGATTCAAACGGCATTTCTCAAAGCAGTACAATTGAAAGCACATCCGAGGAGGATACTAAAGTAGAAATCATAACCCCTGAAATTAATCAATCAACACAGATTGATGTGCAAAACGAGGAAAAAGACGACACGGCGATGATAATAACCGGAGTAAATGACAGTACCGCCCTCTCGGGGTTTGCGCCACTTCCGAAAATAACATATACGGCTACAGAAAATACAGAGGGACTTTCCACACAAAAGATAAGCCACTCACACGGCCCTGCATCGGACGGAAAAGCGCATTATACAGTTGTTGAGTTTCAAAAGACTTTTGACAAATACGGCGCAGTAACGCTTGATACAGTGAGTGAAGAAAAGGTATTGTATCTTACATTTGACTGCGGATACGAATACGAAAGCCTTACAAGCAAGGTACTTGATGTTTTGAAAGAAAAGGGTGTCAGTGCAACCTTTTTCTGTACGCTCGACCATATAAAAACAGAGCACGATTTAATTGCACGAATGATAAAAGAGGGACATATTGTGGGAAACCATTCCACAACACATCCATCCTTTGCCGAAATAAGCCGAAGCCAAATGGTAAAGGAAATCGAGGAGACAGAAAACTATCTTCGAGAAAATTTCGGCTATGCCGCAAAATTTTTTCGTTTCCCTGCAGGCGAATATAATGAAAGTGCTTTGCAGCTTGTTTCTTCTCTCGGTTATATGAGTGTGTTTTGGTCTGTAGCGTATGACGATTGGGACACAAGCAATGTAAGAGGCAAGGACTACGCCATAGAAAAGGTTATGTCAAGACTTCACGACGGTGCCGTTATACTTTTGCACAGCGTGTCAAAGGATAATGCAGAGGCTCTCTCGGAAATAATTGACAAGGCAAGACAGCAGGGTTATGAGTTTAAATCGCTTGAGGAGCTTGCTGAAAAAATATAAGCTAAAGCATTTGTAAAATAATAAGGCTATGTCTAAATTACTCTTTATATGTTTTTGCACGATTGAATTTGCGAAGAATATATGCTCATTGAAACCCTTTTAAACGGGAAAATTTAATATGATAAAAACCATTGTAAAAGCCGAAAGCTTAAGCTGATACAATGGTTTTGAACTTTTAAATACCGGTTTTTTGTAGGGGGTTGATGAAAGGTGTTTTCTCCATGCGCAAAGGCATACAAATTTAGTATTTCATTAATAAAAACAACAAAAT
>CAZNQI010000025.1:0-12883 GCA_964575375.1 uncultured Faecalibacterium sp. | reverse complement strand
TTGCACTATTATGTATAACTCTGTTTACACATTATTAATAAACACTTGCTATACTAAACTATAATTGTCTAATTATAGTTATTTTTCGGAGGAAACACAATTGATACAGCTAATTAAGAAATTGAAAGCAGTGAAGAAAACTGCAATAGCTGCTATGATTTTTGCAGTTCTTTCTCAGCTCAGCAGCCTTATTTTACCAATGCTGATGTCTTCAATAATAAACACGGGTATTGCACAAAGCGATATAGAGTACATAAAAAAGGTAGGAGCGATTATGATGATTGTTTCTGCTTTTGGAATAGCAATCTCTGTTACAAACAGCTATTTTTCATCAAAGGTTTCGGCATCGTACGGAAAAATACTCAGAAGAGATATCTTCTTGAAGACCCAAAGCCTTTCGCAAAGCGATATCGACAAAATAGGCACACCGTCGCTCATCACACGTTGCACGAATGACGTTAGAGTTATGCAGGACTTTATTTTGGCGGCTCTCAGAACAATAATATCGGTTCCCGTTATGCTTTGCGGCGGCGTTTTAATGGCGACAATTCTTAATCCGAAGCTTGCTATGCTTATTCTTGCGGTGTTCCCTGTAGTGGGTGTTATCCTTGCGATAGTGCTTAAGTTTGTATTACCGCTTTTTAAAAGACGCCAAAAGCTTGTGGATAGTGTTAACCGTTTTGTAAGAGAAAAATTAAGCGGTATCAGAGTTATAAGAGCGTTTAATCGCAGTGAGTTTGAGGATGAACGCTTTGAGGAAAGAAACAACGAGCTTTCCTCTATAACTCTCAAGTTCCAAAGAATGATTGCAATACTTATCCCTATTTGCATAGTTGTTCTTATTATTGCTGTAGATTGTTTTGTGCTTGCTGCAGCCAACGACCTTGATGCGCTTGACTATATTGCGGATAAGCAGAAGCTTTTATCTGCAGTGGGTGATTTGCAGGCGTTTGTTATTTATATGATTATGATAATTGCATCCGTTACAATGGCAGCAGCAATGTTTGTTATTGTTCCCAGAGCTAAAATTTCAGCAAACAGAATTTGCGAGGTATTGGCTTTAGAAAGTGAAATTACCGACCCCGTTTCAGCGAAAAGTGTTTCGGAAAAAGACAGAGGCACGGTTGAATTTAAAAACGTAAGCTTTGGCTATACGGATGCGGAAAACTGCGTACTTCGCAACATTTCATTTACGGCAGAGAAAAATAAGGTTACTGCCATTATAGGCGGCACAGGCTCGGGAAAAAGTACACTTGTCAGTATGATACCGAGGTTTTACGATGCTGCACAGGGCGAGGTGCTTTTTGACGGTGTAAATGTTAAGGATTTAAACCAAGATGATTTGCACTCGAGAATTGCCTACGTGCCTCAAAAATCCTTCCTTTTCAGTGGCTCTATTGAAGAAAATCTCCGATACGGCGATGAAAACGCAGACGAAGCAAGACTTCGTTTTGCTCTCGACATTTCTCAAAGCAGTGAGTTTGTGGACAAGCTCGAAGGTGGTATGAAGTCCTTTGTAAGCCAAAACGGTACAAACCTTTCGGGTGGTCAAAAGCAAAGGCTTTCCATTGCCAGAGCGCTTACAAGAAAGGCAGAGGTTTATATTTTTGACGACAGCTTTTCTGCTCTCGACTTTAAGACGGACGCACTTCTTCGCAAGGCTATAAAGGATAATATTGAAGCTACGGTTATTATTGTGGCACAGCGTGTAGGTACAATTATTGATGCGGATAAAATTATCGTTCTTGATGAGGGCAAAATAGTATCAATGGGTACACACGAAGAGCTTATGACATCCTGCGACGTATACAAGGAAATTTATAATTCACAAATCAGTGAGGAGGTGTCGGCATGAAAAAGAAAAGCGCACTCCTCGAAAAGCAGCAAGTAAACGAAGCGGCTGGAAAATACGCTGCCTACAGAGACAGCACAAAAACCGAAAAAGAAAAGCCCGTTAATTTTATGGGCACGGCTAAAAAGCTTCTTTCTCTTTTAAAGGGTAAGCAGTGGGCTGTTGCCGTAACTGTAGTTTGTACGATTTTCTCTGCAATTCTTACAATACTCGGCCCGAAGTATCTCGGTCAAATTATCGACGTAATAAACGAGCAGGTACAGCACAAGCTGAAAACGGGCTCGATGGATTTTTCGGCAATATACAACATTCTTATCACTATTTTGGTTATATACTCGTTAAGCTCACTTATGAGCTTTTTGCAGCACTACATAATGGCAGGCGTTGTGCAAAATCTTATAACGAAGCTCAGAAGCAAAATCAACAGAAAGCTTTCCGTTTTACCGCTTTCTTATTTTGATACACACAACAAGGGCGATATTCTTTCGCGTATCACAAACGATATGGATAATATCAACAACACGTTGCAAAACAGCCTTTTGCAGATAATAACATCTATTGTAACCTTTGTCGGTGTATTCGCAATAATGCTTTACTACAGCGTAAGCCTTTCGCTTGCAAGCCTTTCTCCTTTCCCTGTAAGCTTTGTTATTGCTATGGTAATACTTCGCTTTTCAAAGGCGTTTTTCAGACGCCAATGGAGAGTTACGGGCGATGTTAACGGACACATTGAGGAAATGTTTACGGGACACAAAATCGTAAAAGCCTTCGGCCACGAAAAAACAGCCATTGAGGAATTTGACGTTATAAATGATGAGCTTTATGAAGCCGGCAGAAAAGCACAGTTTTTTTCCGGTATAATAAGTCCTCTTATCAACTTTGCAAATAATGCAGGCTACGTTTTCATTTGTGTGCTTGGCGGATATCTTATCATAACAGGTAAGCAGACGGTTGGTACGATAACGGTATTTATGGCGTATTCAAAGATGCTTATGCAGCCGATTGTTGATTTGAGCAATATTGCAAACAATCTGCAGTCCTCTCTTGCCAGCGCAGAAAGAGTGTTTGCTATTTTGGAGGCTGACGAGGAGCCGGAGGATACAAAGGAATATATCAGCTTGCCGGGCAATACCGTTGAATTTAAAGATGTTAGCTTCTCCTACCTTCCCGAAAAGCCGCTTATTGAAAACTTTAATTTAAAGGTAAACAAGGGTGAGCTTGTTGCAATTGTAGGCCCGACAGGGGCAGGCAAAACAACTATAGTTAATCTTCTTATGAGATTTTATGAAATTAATTCGGGTAAAATCGAAATTGATGGAAAAGATATTAAGGATATATCAAGAAAAAGTCTCAGAGATACTTTGGGTATGGTGCTTCAGGACACATGGCTTTTCGAGGGTACAATAAGAGAAAACATATTATATGCCAAAAACGATGCGAGTGAAGAGGAATTTATGGCTGCTGCTAAGGCTGCAAAGGTGGACTATTTCGTTTCTACCTTGTCCGACGGCTACGACACCGTTCTTGAAGAGGACGGCACAAACCTTTCTGCAGGACAAAGACAGCTTATAACAATAGCAAGAGCCATTCTCGCCTCACCTAAAATTCTCATTCTTGACGAAGCGACTTCAAGTGTAGACACAAGAACAGAGCAGCAAATACAAAACGCTATGCAAAATCTTATGAAGGGTCGCACGAATTTTGTTATTGCCCACAGACTTTCCACTATTAAGCAGGCTGATAAAATTCTCGTTATGAACGATGGCAGAATTGTGGAAACGGGTACACACGACGAATTGCTCAAAAAAGGTGGCTTTTACGCAGATATATACAATTCGCAATTTACGGTGTAATTTTGGAGGACTTTATGCAGCTTAAAACACTTTCAAACGGACTTAGAATTATTGTTAACAAAAGAGACGATCTGCGTTCGGCAACAGTAGGAGTGTGGGTTGCTGCAGGTTCAAGATTTGAGGAAGAAAAAACAAACGGAATTTCACATTTTATTGAACACATTGTTTTTAAAGGCTCAAAGAAAAGAACAGGCTTTGAAATTGCACAGGGTATGGATGAAATAGGCGCTCACGTGAACGCTTATACTACAAAGGAATACACGTTTTTTTACACAAAGGCGCTTAATTATCAAATAATCAAGGCGGCAGACATACTGTTTGATATGATTATTAATCCTCGTCTTGATGAAAAAGATATTGAAACAGAAAAAGGCGTTGTTATTGAAGAAATCAATATGTGCGAGGATGACCCGAGCGATGTTGTATATGAGCTGAACGAGGAAAGTATTTTGTCGGAATGTTCACTTCACAGACCCATTTTAGGCACGAAGGATACGGTACAATCATTTTCAAAAGACATAATTAAGGACTTTATGAAAAGGTTTTATCTTCCCGAAAGAATGGTTGTGGGCGTAAGCGGCAACTTTGATGAAAAGGAAATGCTCGAGAAAATTCTCGAGTATTTTGAGCCTTTAAAAAACAAGGCAAGACCTCTTTATGAAGCAAAAGTACCCGTAAGGAAAAAAGCCTTTGCACTAAAGCAGATGGCAACGGAGCAAACTCATATAATGATGAGCTTTCCGGGTGTAGGACTCGAAAGCGATGACCTGTACGATTTACAGCTTTGTATGTTTATTTTGGGAACGGGAACCTCATCGATGCTTAACCAAAGAATAAGAGAACAGCTGGGGCTTGTATACAGCATAGACTGCTGGCTCGGACGATATCTCGGTGGTGGCTACATTGATATTTCAATGAGTCTTTCTTCTCAATCGGAGGAAAAGGCTATAAACGAGGTTATAAAAATTGTTTCTCACTTTAAGGATAACGTTACACAACGAGAAGTGGATATAGCAAAGGAAAAGCTTATTTCAAGCCTTATTATGTCGCGTGAGCAACCACAATCAAAGTTTTCTTCGATGGGATACAATCTTCTTTTACTTTCAAAGATTATCGAAGACGACGATATAATTAAGGATATTAAAAATGTAACTCTCGAAAGTCTTAAAAGGGTTGCCGAAAAATATTTTGTTTTAGAGAATATGTCCTTTACTGCTGTGGGTAAGGTGAAGCCCGAGCAGGAGTATAGGAGTATTTTAAGTAGGAAGTAGAAAGGGTTTTAACAGTTAGTAGTTAGAAGTTAGGAGTGAGGAGTTGAAATATAATAGCGTCGCAGACCCTTATTGCTAATTGCTCATTACTAATTTTTCAAACCAATAACAAATCAGGATATTATATATCACTGCAGTGTTAATGACACTACTGAAAGAGGAATTTAACATGAGAGAGATTTCAAAAGCAAAAAGACTCGTAATAAAGGTGGGGACATCCACCCTTACATACGAAACGGGCAAAATTAATATAAGAAGAATGGTAAAGCTTTGCAGCGTGCTTGCAGATTTGCACAATTCCGGCAAGGAAATAGTGCTTGTAACATCGGGTGCAATCGGTGTAGGCGTGGGCAAGCTCGGCTTGAAGCAAAGACCGAAGGATATCCCCGGCAGACAGGCTGCCGCAACGGTAGGTCAATGCGAGCTTATGTTTATGTATGATAAGTTTTTCGGCGAAAACGGCGTTAAGACAGGTCAGCTTCTCATAACAAAAAGCGATATAGAAAACGAGCAGAGAAGAACTAATCTTGAAAACACCTTTGAAAAGCTGTTTGAGTATGAAGCAGTACCTATAGTTAACGAGAACGACAGCGTTGCAACGGAGGAAATTGTTTACGGAGATAACGATTCTCTGTCTGCAATTGTTGCGAGCTTGATTCATGCAGATGCCCTCATTATTCTCTCTGATATAGACGGACTTTTTGACGAAAACCCAAACGAAAACCCGGACGCAAGACTAATTCCTGTTGTTAAACAGATAAACGATGATATTATAGCTCTTTGCGGAGGTGCAGGCAGCGACAGAGGTACGGGTGGTATGATAACAAAAATTCACGCTGCCGAAATTGCCGCAAAAAGCGGAATACCAACAGTTATAATGAACGGTACCGCACCGCAGGATATTTATAAGCTTATAGACGGACACAGCATCGGTACACTTTTCACAGCTTGAAAGGAGAGATAATAATGCTCAAAGAGCTTGGAATAAGAGCTAAAACGGCTGAAAGACAGTTTATGAAAATCAGTGCAATGTGCGCTGAAAAAAAGAACGAGGCTATAAAATATATTGCAGAGGCTCTCGTTGCAAATTCACAGTACATAATTGAGCAAAACAAAATTGATATTGAAAACGCAAGAAAAAACGGTATGAGTGAAAGTATGATAGACCGACTTTCGCTCGATGAAAACAGAATTAAGGGTATAAGCGATGCCGCACTCGAGGTTATCGCACTTGATGACCCTTGCGGAAAGGTTGTTTCAGGTACAAAAAGACCGAACGGCTTGCTTATTGAAAAGGTTACCGTACCCTTGGGCGTTATTGCGGTTATCTTTGAAGCAAGACCTAATGTTACAGTTGATGCTGCTGCACTTTGCCTTAAAAGCGGGAACAGCGTTATACTTCGTGGTGGTAAAGAAGCAATCAACTCAAACAAGGCTATGGTTAAGATTATGCGCTGTGCTTTGGATAAGGCAGAGCTTCCGATGGACTGTATTCAGCTCGTTGAGGACACCTCAAGAGAGTCTGCAACAGCTCTTATGAAGCTAAACGGCTATGTGGATGTGCTTATCCCGAGAGGCGGTGCAGGTCTTATTAAGTCCTGTGTGGAAAATTCAACGGTGCCTGTTATCGAAACGGGCACGGGCAACTGCCATATTTATGTTGATAAGGACGCAGATCTTGATATGGCTGCAGAAATTATATATAACGCCAAGACGTCTCGTCCGTCTGTTTGTAACGCCTGTGAAAGTCTTGTTATTCACAAGGATATTGCAAAGGAAATTTTGCCTATAATTAAAAAGAGACTTGACGAAAAGAGTGTTGTCATCCACGGCGATGAGGAAACTGTTGCAATTCTCCCCGATGCACTTTCAGCAACTGAGGAGGACTACGGCAAGGAATATTTGGGATATGAAATAAGCTGTAAGATAGTTGGTGATATTGAGGGTGCTGTGGAGCATATTATGAAGTATTCAAGCGGACACAGCGAATGTATTGTAACTGAAAATTATACAGCTATGAGAGAGTTTACCTCAAGAATCGATGCGGCAGCAGTTTATGTTAACGCCTCAACACGCTTTACAGACGGTGGTGAATTCGGTTTCGGTGCAGAAATCGGTATTTCAACACAAAAGCTTCACGCAAGAGGTCCGTTAGGTCTGCCTGAGCTTACGACATTTAAGTATATCGTTTACGGCAACGGGCAAATCAGATAAACGCACGGTGCAGAATTACTGACGAAGTCAAAAAAAACAGTTAAGCAGTAAAGGAAGTTTGGAGTTATACAATTCACGCACAAAAGGTACAATTCATTCTAATTTTTCGGGGTAATGAAAAATTGCTTACTAAATCGGTATAGCAAAAAAACTATCCGTATCGTCAGCAATTCGGAATTCCGAATTTTCGGATTTCCCATCACTCCCCATTACTAATTGCTAATTATTTTTACGGTGGTGAAAATATGGAAAAGAAAAAATCGCATTTGAATTTATTAGTCGGTATTATTGTTATTGCTTTTGCTGTTGTTGGTGTCATAAGTCTTTTAAGCGTTGCGTTTTCCGAAGTAAAAACAGGAATTGAACAAAGAACATATAAGGAGTATTCCTCTTATGAGGAATTTATAACACCGGTTGTTATGAACGATCCCGACACCTTTGACGATATAACAAAGGCTGATATGTCGCAGCTTATCTCAATTGCTATATGGTCGCTTCTTGGCAGTGATATTTCTGCCGAAGAATATAAATATACAGATGAGGGCATACTTGTTCCCGCAGAAGAAGTGGAAAGCGAATTCAGTTGTCTTTTCGGCTCACAGGTAAAGGCTTCTCATATGAGTGTTGACGGCGGCGAGGGTGTAGAATTTAAGTACAGCGAAAACAAAAAATGCTATATAATTCCTATAACAGGTATAACCCCTATATACACTCCGACAGTTCTTGATTCAAACGAAAGAAGCGACAGTGTTGTTTTAACGGTAGGCTATCTTTCCTCGAGCGAGTGGCAACAGGATTCAAACGGTAATATGGTAGCACCCGAACCGGGTAAAATTATGAAAATAACTCTGGGCAAAAATTCGGATGACAGCTTTTATGTAAGAGCTATACAAACGGCAGAATAAAGCTGTTAAGGGGAATGGAAAGTAGCAGGAAGTCAGAAGTATTTAGCAATCTAACAAAATTAATTTAAACGCGAGGACAGCCTTGAATTTCGTATCAACATTTTATTGCTGCAGAGTTTGCAAAAAAAATAAATTGTATTAATATTCTCAATATTTCTTGACTTTTTTTCAAAAAAACTATATATTTAAATTAACAGTGGGTTACTATGCCCTTTGGCATTTTATCCGCTATTCATTGAAATGAAATTACAGGAGGTAATAATATGAAAAACTTAAAAAGAAAATCTCTCTTTTTAGTTCTTTTTATGCTTGTTGCAGTTTTGATGTTTTCAATAACTTCTTTTGCGGCAACAACTGAAAAGTGCACTTGCGAAAATCCCACCGTTTACGATGGCGAGGTTATTGAACCCGGCTGTATAACACAGGGATATACAGAGGTTCTTTGTACTGCTTGCAACAAATTAGTTGCTACGAAGGATGTTAAAGAAGCATACAACCATTCATACGGTGATGCACAGTATGAGGCAGCGGGCGACGGATACAATAAGTATTACGAATGTACAAGAGAAGGCTGTGAAACTCCGGGTGTTAAGCACTACGAATATGCTACGAACACAGAAAAGGCAGTTTATTACAAGGTTGAATTTGTTAATCCTTGGAACGCAGAGGAATTTGACCCGGCAATCAAGTACGCAAATATCGTTTCTGTTTACGGCGAAAAGGTTGTTTCAAGTGTTTATGTAAAAGGCGGCGAAGCTATTGCTGAGCAGGACAGACCGGCAAGCCTTTATGCTCGTCAAAAGGATAAGTCCTACGGCAGATATAGCTTTAAGGGCTGGACTTTGGAAAAAACAGCTTACGTTGAGGGTGTAGATGTTACATTGCAAGACATTACAGCACCTGTTACCGCAAATACAAAATACTACGCTTATTTTGAGGGTGTTCAGGTTTACCACAGTGTTATTTTCTACAGCGAAAAGGGCTACGCTATCACAAGTGAAATTATAGTTCCTCACGGCGAGGCTGTTGACGCAACAAAGTACGAAGAAAAAGCAGTAAAGGCAGAAACAGTTGCTAACAGATATGTTTTTAGCGGTTGGGATACAGATACAACTGCTATTTACGGCGACGTACAAATTGTTGCTACGTATGAAACTATCGCTCAAGACTATTTATTCAAGGTACCAAACCTTGTTAAGAACGGCGATTCGTGGGTTTACGATGAGAGCGCTTCGGTTTCAGAGGATAATATGCTTAAAGTAAATCTCAACTACGGTTATCAGCAGAACGCAAATATTTTATCCTCAATCACAAGTATTTCAAAGGCTAAGGATGCAACATACGAATATAAATGGACAGGTCAATGGCAGCTTAAGAACTACAAGGGCTATATAGTTGATCCTCGCAATATCATATTGCCCGATACAATAGATCCGGCAGTTGAGTATATTGAACTTGAGCCGGTTTTCACAAAGAATCTTCGAGTTTATGAAATCAAAATTCATCTCGCTTTCATTGATGATCCTACAACAACGGCTGACGATTATTACAGACAGTATGCAAACGATATCTATTCAAGAGATACTAACGCTCCGATCGTTATGGTTAAAAATTCAAGCGGTCAGCTTATAAACACAGGCAAGGCTAAATATGACGCTGCAGCAAATTGCCTTGTATACACCTGCAATGTTAACTACAGTACCGATTACATTGTTACTGCAACAACGGGCGATTACAGATTCACAGGTACTGCAAACTCAAAGTACTGGTTTAGCGGTGGCGATGATGGCGTTACACAAGTAACCTTATCTATGACATACCAAGAGCCGGAACCATGCAACTGCATTTGCCATAACTCAATTTTCAGAGGAATTTGGGCAACCTGCCTTAATCTTATCTACAATCTCTTTGGCAGAAAGATAGTTTGCTGTGATGATATGTACGCAACATTAGGCGACTTGTTAGCTTACACAGCACAAAACTAATTTAAAACAGTTTAGAAAAGCACTGTCCTTTTTAGGGGCAGTGCTTTTAAATTGTTGAAAACACTTTTTTCGTGCTTTAAAAATAAAAAAACTAACCCTTTAAGTAATCGACACCGACACTACAGCTTGTCAACCTACGATACGTGATACATCTTGCATAGAATTTACAAAAAAAGACAAATAGTTTTATATATGTTTTCTATTAAGACACAGTTTATTTACAATTAATGCAACAAAAAAGCCTATAATGTTTAACAAGGAGAAACAAAATATTAATATATGGAGGTTTTTTTATGTCTGTTAATATTCAGTCGTTGCTTAAGATTGTCAATGAAATTTTCGGATTTTTTATCGCTCTTATAGATTCGGGTGTGTTTGATCCTACAAAGATACTTGATGCTTTGGGCTTAATTTGATTTTAATAAATTAAAGCTGTCGCTCACGAGGCGGCAGCTTTTTTGTTTGGCTATGTCTTAACTTGCGGTTGGTTTTAAAAACGAGCAATAAGAGCCGCAAGGCTTCGCAGTGAAGTATCTGCACTCACTTGACAGTGAGTGGTAAGTTAGGAGTGAGCGATGGGTACGACGGTTTGTAATAGAATGAATTGTATGTATTCGCATAAATTAAGAATAACTCCTAACTTCCTCTACTACTTCACTACTTTTTTATACACACTAAACAAAAAACAATGCACAAAATTAGTTAATAAAACCTTGTTTTTTTGTATAAATTATGATAAAATAACAGTTGTTAACTTCATTTAATTACAATTATGAAGAAAAGCAAAATTAAGGGCCCTGTAATAACGGGGTCTTGGGAGGTAATACAATTGAAAACTTATTCAGTAGGAAACATCAGAAACATCGCCATCGCAGGACACACAGGTAAGGGTAAGACTGCACTTGCAGAAGCAATGCTTTATGTTGCAGGTGTTACAGATAGACTCGGCAGAGTTGCAGATGGCAACACAACAATGGACTTTGACGCAGAAGAAAAAAAGCGTAAGTGCTCCATTGCAGCAGCAACAGCATCTCTCGAATGGAGAGAGACAAAAATAAATCTTCTTGATGCTCCCGGTAAATTTGACTTCGCCGGTGGTATGGCAGAAGCTATGAGAGCAGCAGACTGTGCAGTTATCGTTACATCAGCCGGCTCTGAAATCGACGTAGGTCTTGAAAAGGCTATCAAGGCAGCAGACGCAAGAAAGATTGCTAAATTCTTTGCAGTTACAAAGGTTGACTCTGAAAACCGTAATTTCTATAAGACATTCGATGCACTTAAGGCTCATATCGGCACAAAGCTTTGTCCGGTTGTTGTTCCTTATATGAACGGCAGTGTTTGCGAAGCTTTCGTTAACCTTTGCTCAAACAAGGCATTTAAGTATCCTAACGGCAGACCCGTTGAAATAGAAATTCCGACAGATGACAATATTGTTGCTATGAGAGCAGCTTTGGAAGAAGCAGTTGCAACTGTTGACGAAGAGCTTATGGATAAGTTCTTCGAGGGCGAGCCTCTTACAAAGGAAGAAATTATTGCCGGTCTTACAAAGGGTGTTGAAACAGGTGAAATTTACCCTGTATACGCTTGCTCTGCAACAAAGGTAGACGGCTGTGATATGCTTATGGATGCTATTGTGTATTCTGCACCATCACCGGATAAGGCAAAGCCTGAAACAGCCGCAAACGCAGACGGCGAGCCTATCGAGGTTGAATGTAAGGCAAACGGCCCTCTTGCAGCTCTTTGCTTCAAGACTATTTCTGACCCGTTTGTTGGTAAGATGTCATTTATGAAAGTGCTTTCGGGTAAGATTACACCTGACACACCTGCATATAATCCGAGAACAGGCGAAACACAGAGAATGGGCAAGCTTGTTGCTGTTAAGGGTATTAAGCAAGAGGACATTTCTGCTATCGAAACAGGTGATATAGGTGTTATCACAAAGCTTTCGGGCATAAATACAGGCGACACTATCTGCAGTGCAAAGGATGTTATCGTACTCCAGGGTATCGAATATCCTGCAGCTTCTCTTTCAATGGCAATCGTTGTTAAGAAGAAGGGTGAAGAAGAAAAGGTTGCCTCCGGTCTTCGCAAGATAATAGACGAAGATCCTACAGTTAAGTTCTATACAAACGAAGAAACAAAGGAAATGATCGTTGCAGGTCTCGGCGAACAGCATCTTGATATCGTTGTTTCAAAGCTTAAGACAAAGTACGGTGTTGAAATCGATCTTCGTATTCCAAAGGTTGCATACAGAGAAACTATCCGCAAGAGCTGTCAGGTACAAGGACGCCACAAGAAGCAATCCGGCGGTTCCGGTCAGTTTGGTGATGTTTGGGTACGCTTTGAGCCGCACGCAGAGGATCAGCTTATCTTTGAAACAGAGGTTGTTGGCGGTTCGGTTCCAAAGAACTTCTTCCCTGCAGTTGAAAAGGGTCTTCAGGAAGCTATCCTTAAGGGACCTCTTGCAGGTTACCCTGTTGTAGGTCTTAAGGCTGTTCTTTACGACGGTTCTTACCACCCGGTTGACTCAAACGAAATGGCATTTAAGACTGCTGCTAAGATTGCTTTCAAGAACGGTATGGCACAGGCTAACCCGGTTATCCTTGAACCGATCGGCGAGCTTAAGGTTTATATGCCTGACATTAATCTCGGTGATATTATGGGCGATATCACAAAGCGCCGTGGTCGTGTGCTTGGTATGGGTGCTGCAGAAGAGCCTATGATGCAAGAATTAGTTGCAGAAGTACCGATGGCTGAAATGGGCGATTTCGCAACAACACTTCGTTCGGTAACAGCAGGTCGT
>CAZNQI010000024.1:0-14581 GCA_964575375.1 uncultured Faecalibacterium sp. | reverse complement strand
TTTTAAAGATGTGAGTATGATTTTGTTCGACGCTTTTAAAGATTGCAGCTCTTTAGAGAAAATTGATTTCGGAAGCTCGCTCAGATTTATCAGCAACAGTGCTTTTGAGAACTGCTCATCCTTGCAGGAAATTAAAATACCGATTACAATTGAAGATATCGGTATCAACGCTTTTAAAAACTGCAAATCGCTTAAAAGGGTCGATATAAGAAGCGCTCTCGGTATTACTTTGGAAGACTTTGTATTTGAGGGATGCGAGAGCCTTGAAGATGTTACGTTAGGTAGAGGTGTTGTTATGATTCTCGATAGCTTTGAAGGTGTTGATATGAGCAAGATAACATTCCATATTGAAAGAGATTCTTTCGCAGAATTTTATGTAAAAGGATGCGGATATAAATACGACTATATTGAATAATTAAAAAAGCAAGGAGCTGTCAATCTCAAACGAGAGGTACTCCTTGCTTTTGCTTTAATAGGGGGGTTAGTTTACAACATTAACACATTCGCCTTTAACAAAACCTTCAACATTGCTTTTGAAGATATCCATAAGTCTCTTTCTTGCGTCAAAGCTTGCCCAAGCAATGTGCGGGGTAATGATACATTTTTCCGCCGAGAGAAGTGGGTTGTCTTTTTTAGGCGGCTCCGTTGAAAGAACGTCTACACCTGCACCTGCGATAATACCGTTGTCTAAAGCGAATTTTAAATCATTTTCGTTTATTACGGGACCTCTTGAGGTGTTTATTAAAATTGCACTGCTTTTCATTTTCTTCAAAAATTCTATATCAACGAGTCCGTTTGTATCGTTTGTCAAAGGACAGTGAAGCGAAATGAAATCACTTTTTGCTGTAACCTCATCCATTGAAACAAATTTAACCTCACCAAAGCCGTTGTATGTTTTTGTGTTAGGTGAGTAAGCGATAACGTTCATTTTAAATGCGTTTGCAATTTGCGCCACAGCACTTCCGATTTTACCGAAGCCGATAATGCCCAAGGTTTTGTTAGCAAGCTCACTGAGAGTGGTTTTTTGATAGCAAAAATGCTCACAACAGGTCCATTCACCGCTTTTAACACTGTCATTGTGTATCGAAACAGCGTTAACAATCTCTAAAATCAAAGCAAAAACCAATTGTGCAACACCGTCTGTGCTGTATGCGGGAATATTGGAAACGGTTATACCTCTTTCTCTTGCGAAAGCCGTGTCGATAACATTATATCCCGTAGCAAGAGTGGAGATGTATTTAAGCTTTGGAAGCTGTTGCAAAATTTCCTTTGATAAAACGGTTTTGTTTGTAACTAAAATATCGGCATCTTTGCTTCTTTCAATAACTTCGTTGGGCTTTGTTATGGGGTAGATCTCATATTCATCAACAAGACCTGAAAGCCAATCCCACGAAAGGTCGCCGGGGTTTTCCGTGTATGCGTCGAGAATTACAAGTTTCATATTTCCTCCTATAAAATAATTTGATATTTTATCTTAGTATATAATAGCATATTAAGATAAATCTGTCATTAAAAAATACAATTTTCAGCTAAAAAAACAAATTAATTCAAATAATATGGCATTTCTTTAAAGAAAAATGTTGACCTGGAAGAACATTTGAGATAAAATAAGAATGTATAACTATGTTTTTGGAGTGAATAGATATTGGCTAAAAGCAAAAGTAGAACTTACATGCTTAATACGGCCGCGTTTTTTTGCTTTTTATTCATGCTTGTATTATTGATTTTGTTAAGAGTATTTAAAACAGAAAGCTTTTTGTCTTGGTACTCTCGTTATACCGATACCTTGGCGCATTATGAGCTGTGGCTTCAAAATTGGGGTGCAACATTTGTCAGTGTTGCTGTAATATTGGTTAATTACATTTTAAAAGCTATTATTCCTTGGTTTCCGATATCCTGTATTTGTGTTGCAAGTGCACTCGTGTTCAAATGGTATTACGCATTAATAATCAACGTTTTAGGACTTAGCATACTTTTTACTATTAAGTTCTTTTGGGGCAGAAAATTCGGCGGCGGCAATGCTGAAAAGATACTTTCAAAATATGATACTGCCCATAATTTTATAGACAGCAGTAAGCTCGGTTCTCGCGTGGTGTTAGGCTTTTTAAGATTCGTGCCTTTTGTACCCATCAATTCGGTAAGCTGTCTTTACGGAACTACGAATATCTCATATTGGAGATACTTACTTATTTCTCTTTTGGGCTATTCATACAGACTTATATCCTATATAACCATAGGACGAAATGTTTTTGACCCTGCTTCGGCAAGCTTTATTGTACCCTTGATAATTTTACTGTTCTTTTCCGGGGTGGTATTACTGTCTTTAAGTGGTGCAATTACAATAACAACAAAGTAGATATTGAAAGGAGTTTAAAAAATGGTTACTGTGAAAAAAATGAGGGAGCTTTTATCGGATAATGCAATTGATGAAAGCTTTTCTTTAGTATATGATAAGGAGGCTATATCTTCTCAATATAAGAGATATCTCAGTGTGCTGGACAGCTTTGAAGAAGTGTTCGGCAAAAATAACGACAGAGAAGTTGAGCTTTTTTCTGCTCCGGGCAGAAGCGAAATCGGCGGAAATCATACAGACCATAACCACGGTCTTGTACTTGCAGCGGGTATCAGCCTTGACGCTATTGCAGTTGCATCAAAAAACGATGAGGGTGTTGTGCGTATCAAATCTCAAGGCTATGCAATGGATACGGTTGATTGCAGTGATCTTGCGGTTAAAGAAAACGAAACAGGTCGCAGTCAAGCTATAGTAAGAGGTATAGTTGCACGTTTCAAGCAGCTTGGCTACAATGTCGGCGGCTTTGATGCTACTACGGCTTCTCAGGTTCTTTCCGGCTCGGGTCTTTCTTCCTCCGCGGCTTTTGAAGTGCTTGTTTGTACAATGCTCAATCACCTTTATAATGACGGTAAGGTGGATGCTGTTGAAATCGCAAAAATTTCGCAGTACAGCGAAAATGTATATTTTGGTAAGCCTTGCGGACTTCTTGATCAGCTCGCTTGCAGTGTCGGCAGCTTTGTTTCCATAGATTTTGAGGATACTTCAAAGCCTGTTATTAAGAAAATAGATTTTGACTTTGCAAAATCGGGACACAGTCTTGTTATTGTTGATACAAAGGGCAGCCATTCGGATTTAACAGACGAATACGCAGCGGTAAGAAGCGAAATGGAAAGTGTGGCCGCTTTCTTTGGTAAAAAGGTACTTAGAGAGGTTACAAAGCAAGACGTTATTGCAAATGCAAAGGCAATTTCTGAGGCTGTTTCCGAAAGAGCAGTGCTTCGTGCGCTCCATTATTTCGGTGAAAACGAAAAGGTTACCGCACAGGCTGAAGCTCTTCAAATGAACGATTTTGAACAGTTTAAGAGTCTTATAATTGCAAGCGGCAGATCTTCGTATATGTATAATCAAAATGTTTATACTTGTAAGAAACCCACAAATCAGCCTTTGTCTTTAGCTTTGGCAATCAGCGAGCAAATTTTAAACGGTAAGGGCGCTTGGAGAGTTCACGGTGGTGGCTTTGCAGGTACAATACAAGCTTTTGTTCCGAATGAGCTTGTTGACGAATATACCGGTGCAATGAAAGCTATTTTCGGTGAAGATGCACCTTACGTTCTTTTGGTTAGACCTTATGGCGGAGTAAAATTCGATATAAGATAAGGGGAGTCATATCTATGAAAAAGATTTTAAATTCCTTTGTTGCAATTTTAATGATAACCTTAATGATATTTTCAACAGTTTCAGTGGCATCTGCCGCAACTGTAGCAAGGGTTTCTACGCCGAAGGCTTCAAAAAGAACCGCCACAACAGTAACAGTTAAATGGAGCAAGGTGGGCGGAGCTAAGGGCTACGAGCTTTACAGAGCAAACGCTACGGGTGTTTCATGGGAATTGGTAGCCACCACTACGTCGGTTTCATATACTGCAAAGTCATTAACAGCAGGCACAAAGTACAGATTCCGTGTTCGTGCATATAAGCTCGTGGACGGTCAAAAGCAATACGGCAGATATTCTCCTACGCTGACAACTGCAACACTTCCCGCAGTTGTGAAGTCGCTCAAGGCTTCCTCTAAGACGGATACGACTTTAACTTTAAAGTGGAATACGGCAAAAGGTGCAAAGGGATATCAGGTATATATGCTTGATAAAAGTACAGGTAAATATAAAAAGTACGGTTCGACAACTTCAACGACCATAACGGTTAAGAGCTTGAGTCCGAACACTACTTATTCATTTAAAGTAAGAGCTTACCATGAGCTTCTCAGCAACGTCTCCTACGGCAGCTATTCATCAGTGCTTAAAGCAACAACAAAGTCAACGGATGTTACGGGTCTTAAGCTTAAGAGTGCAACAGCCTCTTCTTACACTATTTCTTGGAGTAAGGCAAAGAATGTTGACGGCTATAACCTTTGTGTTTATGATACATCACAAGGCAAGTGGGTTACAGCTAAAAATACAACCGGTACATCTTACACCGTATCTGCTCTTTCGCAAAATTCCGCTGCAAAGTATAAAATCAGAAGCTATAAGAAGATTAACGGCTCAAAGAATTACGGCGTTTACACAGATGAAATAACAGCCGGAACTCTTCCGAGCGCACCTACAGGTCTTGAATGTTCGGTTAATTCCGATAACGGCATTTCAATCAAGTGGAATACCGTACCAAATGCTACAGGTTATGAAATAAGCGAATATAAAGCAGCTAACGGTACTTGGGAGACCTTAGCAACAACCACCAATAATACATATTCGGTAACGGATCTTACCGAAACTACAACTCATACATACAAGGTTCGCGCTTATGTCGGTACAGCATCAAATCCGTTATACGGTGAGTATTGCGAGTCTGTAAGTGTGTTTTATCAAAGCAATCAAAAACCGGACAGCATTTATACACAGCAGCTTGAAGAAAGCGGCATTTTCGGTTATCTTTACGACCCGGCAGAAAATTGCTTTTATACATCCTCTGACCCCTGGCAGAGAACGGTGGGCTACAATGTTATTTTCGACTATGCGGCTCCTTTGACCTTAATTTACATTGATACTTACAGGTTCCCGTTTGAATACGCAGAAAAAGACTGGGTAATACAAGCGTGGAAAGGACAGTACGGACTTGTGTTCTACGGTGCTGAAATCGGTGTTTATACAAAGCCTTCATCGAGAGTTCTCGAACATTATGATTGTGCAAGCGATGGCGATATGCTTATGATGTCAATGGAATTCTACGAAAAGAAAACATCACTTTTTTCCGGCACTACTTGGAAGAAGCAATTTGCTCGTCCTTATGGCTTATATTGGTGGTGTACGGGCTTTATTCCCGGCAACAGGGTTGGCAGATTCGACAATCTCAGAGTCGATGCAAGAATAACAATGAAGGATTACACAATGCTTTCAGCTTTTAAGGCTTCTATTGAAAAACAGGGTGTTACATACACTGTTCAAGGCCTTGATGTTTATTTCTCATATTAAAAATTCTTATGCCCTTACGCTTGATAAGGGCATTTATTTTAGGGGGACAGTATGTACAAGAATTATAAGGTTATTTCTAATGCGTGGAATATAGATAATTCGGGACAAATGCTTCATAGCGAGCTTACAGAGCGTATGGTTTCGGTTTTACCGAGCGAAAGGCAACTAAGATTTCTTGATATGAAGTATTACAACTTTATACACTTTGGAATTAATACCTTTTATAACCGTGAGTGGGGAAACGGGAAAGAGGATATATCGAGGTTTAACCCTAAAAAGCTTGATACTGACCAGTGGTGCCGAGTTTTGAAGGAAACGGGGAGTAAGGGTATAATAATAACAGCAAAGCACCACGACGGCTTTTGTCTTTTTGATACAAAATATACAAAACACAATGTTATGAATACGCCTTTTGGCAAGGATATTGTGAAGATGTTGTCTGAAAGCTGTAAAAAGTACGGTCTCAAATTAGGTGTCTATCTTTCTCCTTGGGACAGACACGAGAGTTCTTACGGTACAAAAGAGTACAACGATTTCTTCGTAAATCAGCTCACAGAGCTTTGCGAGAACTACGGCGAGCTGTTTTGCCTTTGGTTTGACGGAGCGTGCGGAGAGGGCAAAAACGGCAAAAAGCAGGTATACGATTGGCAAAGATACTACAGTGTTATAAGAAAGCTTCAGCCGAATGCCGTTATCTCCATTTGCGGCCCTGATGTTCGCTGGATAGGTAATGAGGGCGGCAAAGTTCGCACGAGTGAATACAGCGTTATCCCGAATGTAATGGACAGCAACGAAAGCATCGTGGAAAACTCACAGCACGCCGTTAGTGAGACTAAAGCTATGGCTAAAAAGCTTGACGACAGAGATGCTGACCTCGGCTCAAGAGAGCTTCTCAGTAAATACGATAACCTCGTTTTCAAGCCTGCCGAGGCTGACGTTTCAATAAATATGGGTTGGTTTCATACAAGCAAAATATTCGCATACGCAAGAAAGCCGAGAAGTGCAAAAGCTCTTGCAAATATTTTCTTCAACAGTGTCGGTGGTAACGCTTCAATGCTTCTTAATGTTCCGCCCGATAAAAACGGTCTTATAAATAAACGTGAGATTAAGACACTTAAAAGGTTTACCGAGCTTATAAAAGCACCCTTTAAAACAGAAATTGAGCCTTGCAGTATTTCCGTTCTCCTAAAAGACGGCAGTGAAAAACAAGTTGCTGTTTTACCTCATATTTTTGAATATGAGCAGGTAGGTCTTTGTGTAAATTTCAAAGCACAGGAAACGGTTGAAACGATATTTATATCCGAAGATTTAACACAAAGCCAAAGAATTGAAAAATTTGATGTCTTTGCAAAAATACAAGGAGAGTACGCTCTTTTGTATTCGGGTACCGTTATCGGTTCGGGTAAAATAATACGCTTGCAACAGCCTGTGTCAACGAAAAAAATTATTGTTGTACCAACTCAAACAAGACAAGAGCCTGCTTTGCTTAAGGTTTTGTGTTTTCACAGTTAATCGAATTTAAGATAAATAATATAAGGAGCTTGAAGCTAATAAATATTTTCAGGCTCCGTTTGTTTTATTTTAAAGTTATTTATAGTCTTTTTCGCTGTCATCTATTGATTTTTAGAGGGTTTACTGATATAATATTTAATCAATGTGTAAAATACTCTATAATGGAGGGAAATATATATGAAACGTTTAGAAATTGCAAAGCTTTATGAAAATGCTGCAGCGTATGCAGACTCTGTTGTTACGGTATGCGGCTGGATTCGCACAAACAGAGACTCAAAGGTATTAGGTTTTATGGAAATTAACGACGGTAGCTGTTTCAAGGGCGTACAGGTCGTTTTTGAAAAGGACAAAATTGATAATTTTGCTGAGGTTGCTAAGTATAATGTCGGCGCAGCAGTTATCGTAGAGGGTAATCTTATTTTAACACCTGAGGCAAAGCAACCGTTTGAAATTAATGCTACTAAGGTTACTCTTGAGGGTGCATCAGCTCCCGAGTATCCTCTTCAAAAGAAAAGACACTCACTCGAGTATCTTCGTACAATAGCACATCTTCGTCCTCGTACAAATATTTATTCTGCAGCTTTCAGAGTGCGTTCTGTTGCAGCACAGGCTATTCACAGATTTTTTGAAGAAAACGGCTTTATCTATGCACACACACCTCTTATTTCTTGCAGCGACTGCGAAGGCGCAGGTGAAATGTTCAGAGTAACAACACTCGATATGGAAAACCCGCCAAGAACTGAAGACGGCGAAATTGATTATAGCGAGGATTTCTTCGGAAAGAGTGCGTTTCTTACAGTTTCCGGTCAGCTTCAAGGCGAAATTATGGCTCAAGCATTCGGTAAGATTTACACCTTTGGCCCAACATTCCGTGCAGAAAAGAGCTATACACAGCGCCACGCAGCAGAATTTTGGATGATTGAACCTGAAATTGCATTTGCTGATTTGAACGACGATATGGCTCTTGCAGAAAATATGATAAAGTACGTTATCAATTATGTTATTGAGCATTGCAAGCAGGATATTGAATTCCTTAACCAATTTGTTGATAAGGGTCTTATTGAAAGACTTACAGCTGTTGCATCTTCCGACTTCGGCAGAATTACATACACCGATGCTGTGAAGATTTTGGAACAGCACAATGATGAATTTGAATTTAAGGCTTATTGGGGCTGTGATCTTCAAACAGAGCACGAAAGATATCTCACAGAGCAGGTATTCAAAAAGCCTGTATTTGTAACCGATTATCCGAAGGAGATAAAGGCTTTTTATATGAGACTTAACGACGACGGAAAAACCGTTGCTGCTTGCGACTGTCTTGTTATGGGTATCGGTGAAATCATCGGTGGCAGCCAAAGAGAAGAAAGATACGACGTACTTCTCGAAAGAATTAAGGAATTAGGTCTTAACGAGGAAGATTATTGGTGGTATCTTGACCTTCGTAAGTACGGCGGTACAAAGCACGCAGGCTTCGGTCTCGGCTTTGAAAGACTTGTTATGTATCTCACGGGCATTTCCAACATCCGTGATGTGCTTCCGTTCCCGAGAACAACAGGCTCGGCAGATTTTTAATTCAGTTTCTAAAGGAGGTAAATTTATGTCAGAACTTAAATCATATACAAAAGATGAACTCCTTTCTTTAAAGGCTTCACTTGAAAAGGAGTATGAAGCATATAAGGCACAGGGTCTTAAGCTCGATATGTCAAGAGGTAAGCCCGGTTCAGACCAATTAGCTGTTTCAAACGGTCTTCTTGATGCCGTTACGTCAAGAGATTGGGAGGACGATGCAAGTAACCACAGCCTTGAATACAGAAATTACGGACTTCTTACCGGTATTATTGAATGTAAGGAAATTTTTGCAAAGCTTCTTAATGTTCCTGTAAATAATGTTATTGTTTGCGGTAACTCAAGCCTTAATATGATGTTCGATTATATCACACAGTGTATGCTTACAGGTAGTGGCGGAAAGCCTTGGAAGGATCAAGGGACGATTAAATTCATCTGCCCGTCTCCGGGGTATGACAGACACTTTTCCATTTGTGAATACTACGGCATTAAGCTTATTCCGGTTGCTATGACAGGCAAGGGACCCGATATGAATGCTGTTGAAGAGCTTGTTAAAGACCCTGCAGTTAAGGGTATGTTCTGCGTTCCGAAGTATTCAAACCCAACGGGTGAAACCTACAGCCGTGAAACAGTTGAAAGAATTGCCGCTATGTGTCCTGCTGCTGATGATTTCAGAATTATTTGGGATAACGCATATATCATTCACGACCTTACAGAGGAAGGCGACAAGCTCGATAATATTTTCGATGTGCTTAAGAAGTACGGCCACGAGGATATGGTAATTGAGTTTACCTCAACCTCAAAAATCAGCTTCCCCGGTGCAGGCGTTGCCGTGCTTGCGGCTTCCGACAAAAACATCGATATGATAATCAGCCGTATGTCTATCCAGACAATCGGATACGATAAGCTTAATCAGTTCAGACACGTTAAGTTTTACAAGGACGTTAAGGGTATCAAGAATCATATGAAGCTTCACAGAAACATTCTTGCACCGAAGTTTAAGGCTGTTATCAATGAGTTCAAAAGTCAGCTCGGCGAATATAAGATTGCACGTTGGACAAAGCCAAACGGTGGTTACTTTATCAGCCTTGATGTTATGCCCGGTACTGCAAAGAGAGTTTATGAGCTTTGCAAAGAGGGTGGTGTAACACTTACAACTGTTGGTGCAACCTATCCTTACGGTGTTGACCCCGAGGATAAGAACATAAGAATAGCACCGTCTTTTCCACCCGTTGACGAGCTTATGACAGCAACAAAGCTTCTTTGCCTTTGTGTTAAGATTGCAGCTTGCGAAAAGCTTTTGGAAGAATAAAATATAAAATATTAAATATTAAAGCCATCGTAACATTAATTGCTACGGTGGCTCTTTTCTTTGAGGGTGATTTATTCTTAAAACTGCACTTTTACTGCTGCAGCTTCTTCTATAGCTTCGGTTTCGGTACTGCTTTCGGATGTATCTTGCTTTACGGCTTCGGTGCTTACACTCTTAATTGTTTTAACACCGAAGCAGAAGTACATAATATGGAACAGCCAAACACCGCCTAAAATTGCACAGGGGATATAAAGGTCTTTTCTGAACATCATAAAAAAGCCGAATGACATAAGAAAAGTTACTGTTACCATAATTCTTATTTTTGTTTTCCATGTCATACCTTGACCCTTGACATAGGTTTCCAGGTTGTTTTTATAAAGCTTTGTGTTAATAAACCAGGTGTGGAGCTTTTCTGAACTCTTGGCAAAGCTGTATGTTGCAAGAAGCAGAAACGGGAATGCAGGTATCATTGGCACTACTGCACCAACTGCGCCTAAGCCTACACCGATACAACCTAAAACTATAAAAAATATTTTCTTGGGATTCATAATTCTGCCTCCATTTTTCTTTTCTCTTTTTTGCTTTGTATAAGATGATTTGTTGCCATTAACGGATGATGAAATATCATTCTCGGTCCTGAAAAGCGCATAACTGTGCGTATTTTTTCACGCATATCAGCTTTGTAGCAGTGAACCTTGCAGTTTGAGCAGAAGGTTTTGTTTTCCATAAAGGGACATTTATCGCTCCTTAAATGAGCATAATCTTTTAAAGCATTGCACTCATCGCAAAGTCCGTCCTTTGTGTGATGAACCTTTTTGCAATACAAAAGTATCATTTCACCAACTATTAATTTTTCTTTTTCTCTTTTGGATAAATTCTTTTTCATCAGCTCATCCTCCCGTTTTCAACAGAATAAACCTTGTCGGCAATTCTCATTGTGGACTGTCTGTGCGACACGAGCAAAACGGTTTTGTTTTTCTTAGCTTTTTTCAGTGAACGAAGAATAATAGCTTCATTTAAACTGTCAAGATTGCTTGTCGGTTCATCCAAAAGCATAAAGTCAGCATCGTGCAGGAAAGCTCGCGCAAGACCTATTCGCTGCTTTTCACCACCGGACAAGGTGTCGCCAAGCTCACCGACGTCAGTTTCGTATGCATTAGGTAAGCTCATAATGAATTCGTGAAGAGAAGCTTTTTTTGCGGCTTCGATAACTTCCTCGTCTGTGGCATCAAGCCTTGCAATTTTTATATTGTTTTTAATGGTGTCCTTAAACAGGTGAGTTTCCTGCGTAACAAAGCTTTCAATATCACGAAGACAGGATGTATTGATGTTATCGATGCTCTTTGAGCTTATATTGATTGAACCCTTTTGCACTGTCCAAAAACGCATAAACAGCTTCAAGAGCGTAGATTTACCACTACCGCTTTTACCTGTAATTCCAATGATTTTATCTTTTTCTACATTCAAGGAAAGGTCGGAAAGTATCTTTTCCTCGCCGTATGAGAAGGTAACATTTTCGGCACTTGCACCTTGGAAAACAATATCCTGTTTGCCTGTAATTTCTTCAGCAACCGGGTTCTCGTCTAAAATATCCAATACACGGTTTCCTGCTGCAAATGTATTTTGAAGAGTGCTTGCTAAATTTGCTAAGGCTACAGTGGGACCAAAAGAACTGATAAGAGTAACAACGGGTACTAAAACGCCGTCAAATTCAACTTTGCTTTGTGAATAAAGGTAAACACTGCAAAAAAGCATAATGAGGTCAAATACTAAAATGGTTGAGTTGGTTAAAGCGATGTTTCTGCCTGTAACCTTTTTTAACCTTTCCTCATCCTTTGAAACGTCAACGGTTAATTCGTTCATTTTTGAAAGACGCTGTTTGCCGCTGTTATACTGTATTATTTCATTAAGACCACGCAATGAATCAAGAATAAAGCTACTGATGTTACCTGCTTTATCTCTGAATTTTTGTCCGTCGTCTCCACTCATTTTTGAAATAAAAACGGGGATAACAACACCTACGCTTATGTGTGCAACAAGAGCAATTAAACAATAAACGGGGCTGTATTGATATAAAAATACACATATTACCGAAGTGAAAAGTAAAGCGATTGCGATAGGGGAGATAGTATGAGCGTAGAATACTTCCAAAAGCTCGATATCGGATGTGATAATTGATATAAGATTGCCTTTGTCCTTTCCCTCGAGCTTTGCAGGGCAGAGCTTTCTTAAAGAAGCAAAAACTTTATTTCTGATAAGAGCCAAAAGCTTAAAAGCTATAAAGTGGTTGCAAGATTGCTCTGCATATCTTAAAAAGCCTCTTAAAACAGCAAAGCCGATAAGCAGTAAGGTTATACCGCCAAAGGAAATTGAAACGGGAAAGTTCAATGCTTTGCTAACAGCAATACCGCCGAAAATCGTTATAAACGATGCACAAAGATGACCGATAAGTCCCATTGTTATGGCAAGTATCATATATCCGGAAAGCGGTTTTACAAGACCGATTAGTCTTGCCATAATTTTAATGTTGCTTCTTTTCATCAGTCTGACTCCTTTCCGGTGTAGTTTTCGAGTTCTTGTTGAGTGTTCCAAAGCTTGTAATATTCGCCCTGAAACTTTAAAAGCTCATCGTGCGTGCCTTGCTCAGCAACACTTCCTTTGTTCAAAACATAAATGTTATCAGCATTTCTAACGTTTGCAAGGCGATGTGATATTATGATAACGGTTTTTTCTTTTGAAAGCAGAGTGATTTGCTCCATAATATCGTTTTCGCTTTCGATATCAATGTTGGATGTAGCCTCGTCAAAAATATATATCGGTGAGTTATGAAGCAGTGCTCTTGCAAGTGCAAGTCTTTGGCATTGTCCGCCTGAAAAATTACTGCCTTTTTCAGCTAAAAGGGTATCAAGCCCGTTTTCGCTTTTTAAGAATTCAGCGAGCTTAACCTTTTTCAAAACCTCCCAAAGCTGTTCATCTGCGGCATTTTTCTTTCCCATAAGAAGATTATCCTTTACTGTACCCTTGAAAAGATAGCTGTTATGACCGATGTAGGTTATATTATCCATAAGAACACTTTCGGATACGTCAAGAAGATTAGTTCCGCCTACAGCGACGCTTCCTGAATAGTTCTTGCAACGTTTCATTAAGATTGATGCAATCGTAGATTTACCACAGCCGCTTTCACCGACTATTGCTGTAAAGCTGTTTTGGTCAAAGCGAAGAGATATGTTGTGCAGTATTTCTCTGCTTTCAACATACGAAAAGGAAAGATTATCAACAGTGATATCGTACTTGGTTATCGGTCTGCTTTCCGTTTGTTTGTTTTCCTCCTCGAGATCTATGAATTTAAAAATTTTATCGCTTGCAGCCATACCGTTCATTGCTATGTGGAAAAACGAGCCGAGCTGTCTCATCGGGATGAAAAAGTCTGCACCGAGAAGTATAATAAGAAGACATCCCCAAAGAGAAATTGCACCCTTTCTGAATTCACCGACAGAAAGTATAATTCCGATAGCAGCACCCAAATACGCAATAAGATCCATAACCGTTATGGAATTGAGTTGCATTGTAAGAACCTTCATTGTAATTTTTCTGAACTTCTCTGCTTCTTCATTCATTTGCTCGCTTTTGAATTCATCTGCTTTGTATATTTTAAGCGTTGTAAGGCCCTGAAGATTTTCGAGAAAGCTATCACCTAAAGCAGTGTATTGACCCCAGTATTTTGAGAGAAGCTTTTTTGCAATTTTTTGAATTACCACAATGGTAACAGGTATGAGCGGTACGCATATCAAAAGAATGATTGCACATTTAAAGCTTATAAAGCTCATAACTGCAAATAGTGTTATGGGGGCGAGCATTGCGTAAAAGAATTGGGGCAGGTAAGCACCGAAATATGTTTCGAGCTGGTCAACGCCCTCAACTGCTACTTGTATGATTTCGGATGTTTGAACCTTTTCGTTATAAGCAGCACCGATTTTAAGCAGCTTTTTATATATCATTTCACGCAATGTAAGCTTTACAGTCTTTGAAGACAGATATCCCATTTTACTGCTTAAAACAGCACATATAAAACGGACGATAAGCGAAGCTACGGTTGCGATAAGGGCAGCCAAAACAGATTTATTTGAAATATTATTGCTGAAAACGTCCGATAGAAGCTTTGTTATTGTTGCCATCATTGTGATATTGCAAACAAGTCCAAACCACTGAAAAACAACATTTCCCGCAACATATTTTTTACTTTCGCTTACTGTAGAAATAAGCCTTTTGTTTATCATCATAGTTTGTTACTCTCCTTTGAATCATCGCTTAATGAAAGAATTATTAAAGCACACATACCGACAACTGCCAAAAGAACTAAAAAAATGACACCTGATGAATCATTTTCGTTTGAGTTTTCATCTGCGACAGATGCTTGCACGGGAACTGTTAGGGGGATTGTGGTTAGTGCTGTGGTTGTTTCTGTAGTCGCTGCCGTGGTTGCCGTTGTGGTTGCAACTTCACTTACAGTGGTACTTTGTGTTGTAGCCTCTGTATTGGTTTCTGTTGTAGCTTGTGTTGTAGCTTGTGTTGTAGCTTGTGTTGTTGTGGCTGCAGTTGTACTTTCTGTTGTTTGTATATTTTCTGAAATTTTAACAGCAGCTGAGTAATCAATTCTGAGCCTTGCAGATGGCTGCATCGGCATTACGGGAACTGAAAACTTAAGACCGATAT